>NZ_BEWW01000329.1 GCF_002933955.1 Prevotella sp. MGM2 | reverse complement strand
CCAACGACCCCCTGATTAACAGTCAGGTGCTCTAACCAACTGAGCTACTGAAGCAGGTTTGCGAAGCTAAAAACTTCATCTTTTCTGCTGAATTGCGATGCAAAAGTAATGGTTATTTTTGAAATAAACAATACCTTTGCAGGAAAAATACAAAAAAATATTCATGAAACAAGTAATCGGTATCGGGAATGCCCTCGTCGACGCCCTCTATCGGGTGGATAACGACCATATTCTACAGGAACTGGAACTGCCCAAGGGCAGCATGCAACTTATCAACACAGAACGTTACCACGCCATTTGCCGCCGGATGGCCGAAACAGACCAAGAGCGGGCCACAGGCGGATCGGCCTGCAACACCATTCTGGCACTGGCTGAACTGGGCGCGGAAACGGGACTGATAGGAAAGGTGGCCGACGACGATAACGGCCGCTTCTTCACAGAGGCATTCGAGCGCAGCGGCGCAAAAACCTACATAGCCGGAAGCCAACTGCCAACGGGCGTAGCCTCAACATTCATAACGCCGGACGGACAACGCACGTTCGGCACCTATCTCGGTGCGGCGGCGGAACTCACCGCGGACGATGTACGCCCAGAATGGCTGGAAGGATACTCATATTTATATATAGAGGGCTATCTTGTGCAAAACCATGAGCTGATAGAACGCACGGTGGACATGGCGCACGAAGCCGGCCTGATGGTATGTCTGGACATGGCCAGCTACAACATTGTGGAGGAAGAACGCGACTTCTTCGCCCAATTGCTACAAAAGACCGACATTGTTTTTGCCAACGAGCAGGAAGCCCGCGCCTTTACGGGAAAAGCGCCGCGTGAGGCGATGGCCGAACTGGCCGGCATCTGCTCCATAGCTGTGGTAAAGACGGGCGCCGACGGCGCCATGGCACAAACAGGCGGCAACGTAACCGAAGTGCCCGCCCTACCCGTAAAGAAAGTGGTGGACACGACTGCAGCCGGCGACTTCTTCGCGGCCGGTTTCCTCTACGCCCACGCTGCCGGCAAGCCGCTCCACTCCTGCCTGGCCACCGGAACGATACTGGCCACGGAAGTCATACAGATAGTGGGAACCAAACTCGACGAAACAACATGGGAGCGCATCCGCACCCTGGTAGGATAAACTCCCGGCCAAGTTGTTCCACACATCCCCAACTACAGTTTTTATCAAATGAAATACGTCCTTTTTTTTCTCCTGACGCTATCGGCGGCCTCCGCCAACGGCCAAAAGATGTCCGCAACCGGCCGACACAATTTTGAGACATCGAAACACCTTGACATCTTCAACAGCCTTTACCGCGACCTGGACCTCTATTACGTAGACACGCTCGACGCCAAAAAGAACATCGAGAACGCGCTGCTCTACATGCTCTCCCAGCTCGATCCCTACACAACCTATTATTCCAACGACAATACGGAGGAACTCAAACAGATGGCAACGGGGAAATACGCCGGCATAGGTTCCCTTATCAGTTTCCGCAATGATCTCGGCCGATGCATCATATCCGACCCTTACCGAGACATGCCGGCGGCAGAAGCCGGCTTGCGTCTTGGCGATATCATACTCTCAATAGACGGCAAGGAGTTTGCCAAAACTGACAAACAGGAAGCGGCCGACTTCTCATCGTCAGTGAGCGAAGCGCTGCGCGGCTTGCCGGGGACCACCCTTGAGGTACGCGTGCGACGGCCGGGAACGGACAAGCCCCTGACGTTCAAAATTACGCGGCGCACCATCACCATACCCAGTGTGACGCTCAGCGAAATGCTCACCGACAGCACAGGCTATATAGCCCTGAACGGCTTCACGGAAAACACGGCGCGCGACGTACGGCTGGCCCTGGTTGCCCTCAAGCAGCAGGGGGCCAGACGCCTCATTCTCGATTTACGCGGCAACGGAGGCGGCCTGATGGGCGAAGCCATACAGTTAGTCAACCTGTTCATCCCGCGCGGAAAGGAAGTAGTCAGCACACGCGGAAAGGTAAAGGAATCCACCGCCACCTACAAGACGCAGGCCGAGCCGCTGGATCTGGAAATGCCCGTAGTGGTGCTCACGGACTTCGGTACAGCCTCAGCGGCCGAAATCACTGCCGGCGCGCTTCAGGACTACGACCGCGCCGTTGTTATGGGCCGCCGCACTTACGGCAAGGGACTGGTGCAGGAACCGCGCGAACTGCCCTACGGCACTATGCTGAAACTGACCACCTCGAAATACTACATCCCCAGCGGCCGGTGCATCCAGGCCTACAAGTTTGAGGACGGACGGCCTGTCCACCGGCCTGACTCTCTGGCCGATGAGTTCACCACGGCGGCCGGACGCATCGTGTATGACGGCGGAGGCATCGCTCCCGATGTGGAAGTGGCCCTCGACAGCATGCCCAATCTCCTGCTTTATCTGGCCGCTTCCGATGAACTGTTCGACTATGCCGTGAGATATCGCAACACCCACGACACCATAGCCTCACCCACAGATTTTTCCCTCACGGAAACCGAATACGCACAGTTCCGGGCTTTCCTCAAAGAAAAGAATTTCACTTACGACCGCCAGAGCGCCCGCCTGCTGGAAACCCTGCGCAAGGTGGCCCAGCGCGAGGGATACGCCGAAGAAGCCCAGACCGAATTCAATGCCCTTGAGGCCAAACTGACACACAACGAAGACTTTGATTTTGAGCACTGGAAGAATGAGATTCTCAAGCTGGCCGAACAGACCATCGTGGCAGCCTATTATTATGACGAAGGGGCTGCGCGATACCTGCTCAAAACGGACAAGGACGTAAAAGCAGCCGTTGAACTCCTCAGCAGCAAGGAAAATTACGGGCAGATACTCTCCTCGCCACGCAAGAGAAAATAAAAAGGCTGTTCAAAGAACACCCGCTTTTTCCGAGTGTACGCCTTTAACATATTTAACTTTCCGCAACACTTCAGAGTGTTAAAATAAAGGTTGTAAGTAGTGTGGAAGAAAAAGTCCTTATTGGAATTTAAACTAGAATACTTGGAATTTAAATTGCGATACGGAGATTTTTCTACAGAAATACGTCAAAAAACAGTTTGTAAAAAGCTAAAAAACATGCAAAAAGCGGGACTTCCGATTGGAAGTCCCGCTTTGCTGTTACAAAGATACTAAATTTTCCGGCGGAAAGCAAATTGTGTTAAAATCAAGCTATCCTCGCCCAACAACTGAGACAATCAACATTCTCCGGGCTACACCCTCATTCCCTCAGGCACCATAAAGTACCGGCAAGAGCACCATAAACATCAATCAGCACCTGCCAATGCCATATTACTGACAGGTTTTCTCTATCCTGAAACAGCACAAGAACACCCAATATTATCCCCAGTACACTTTACTCTATATACAAAAAATAAATCGTCTGACATCCCCCTCATTCATTAAAACACAAAAATATTCATCAATATATTTTTTCGATAAAAAACAAAAATATAAATTTGCAAGCAGAAAGACACTATACTCTCATTCCAGATACAGACAAATTTCACATCTTTTATTAACTTAATCAAAATCATTTTCACGCTTTATGAAAAAGTTACGACTACTTTTTTCATTGTGCCTGGCTTTTCTATTTAGCCTAGGTACAGTCTGGGCGCAATCTGAAAATGCGTTCCCCCGCCTTTACCACGCAGTGGACCGCATTACAGAAATTGAGTCCGGAACAAAAATTCTTCTTACCTCTACAGGTATGACGGGCGGTACCATCTATCATGAACCGGAAGCCGATTTCATGCACTTGGAAGTTACCCCCCAAGACACGACAAGTTTCTCCTCCACGCTCATTCGCGACAACGCTTTCTTCATCATTGAAGAAGTCGGTACCCATGAGAACGAGAAAACTCAGGAAACGCACAAGACTTACCGCCTGAAACACGAAGCCAGCGGTCTGTATCTCAAGCGCATCAAAGATGAGTCGAATTTTGCCTGGACCAACAATCCTGCAGAGGCATTCGTGTTCACAGCGTTGCATCCGGCCGGATATGCTCCCGGAACAACCGCTTCGGGCAGCGAAGAACTGCTTGAGCCTCAAGTAGACAACCCACGTGCCAACATCGGCCGCGGCGGTACCACCATCTCCTTTGAAGGCTATGAGCACGGCTGGATCATGTGCGACATCAGCGAAACTTTGGGAGATGACAACTCATACCTCTATTACTACATGTGCGGCTATGAGAACCAGTATAAAGGTTACTTCTCCACTTATCGCGACACAAACCTCTGGGCTTACATGACAGCCGAACCTTATGCCGAAAACGAATACTTCGAGGCTTTGGAATCCATGGTATGGAACGAACTGTTCCCCAGCGGCTTCTCTCCCGAAGACTACGCCATCGGCACCACTCCCGGCATGTACCCCGACAAGACTTTGGTAGACAAGTTGGCAGAAGCCTGGGCTGAGTTTGAAGCTTTTGAAATGTCAGGAGCCACCAACGCCACTTATGAAAGTTGCGCTGCCGTTTACCAGAAACTTTATGACGCCAAAGAGGCTCTCGAAGCCAGCGTTGTTACGTTTGAAGACGGACAGTATTACATCATCGTGGGCAAGCGTATGAACAGCGGTAACTATGCCGACGCAGAAAAAGTGCGCATCACTCGCCAATATGCAGCAGACGGCATTCCCGCCGAACTGACTTTCAACGATGCCAAATACGTTTGGCAACTCCACAAGGCAGAGAACGGTAAAGGCTTCTACATCCAGAACTACGTTACCAAAACGTATGCTTCCTACAACTCTTCCGCTTCCGGCACCGTGCCCATGACTGAAGAGCCTGTCACGGCCTACTACATCAATGCCAACACTACCAATGCCAGCCATAAGGGCCACTTCAACATCATCCCCACAACCAATACCAATACGGCCTGGAACACCCATAACACCGCTGCCGATGACGTTGGTTACTACGGTTTCATTGCCGATGATGAGGGCGACCAGTTCCGCTTCTATTCCGTTGACGAAGAAGTAGTGAAAGGCTTTGACGCCCAACTCGCTCAGGAAGCTCTCAACAACGAGTTGAAACCCCTCTTCATCGCCGCATCTTCCTCTTACAACAAAGAACGCATCTATACCAGCGACGAAACAGCCAACGACGGTGTATTCACCTCTCCGGCCGACGGTAAAGTGCTTTCTGCAGAGCAGCTCACATCAAATGCTGTAGAACCCAACGAAGGTTCATTGGCATACCTTGTGGACGGCAATATCGAAACCTACTTCCACTCCACATGGTCAAGCGTTGTTGACAACGGTAACCTCCACCACCTCGACATCGACCTCGGCGAAGAACTGCAGACAATTGTCTTCAAATATGCCCGCCGCTACTGGGCTAACGAAAACCTCTCGCCCACTAAGGTCAACATCTACGCTACCAACGACACGACTGCCGCTACCGGCAAGTGGGACTACAAAGGCGTTTACACACTCAAGCACAACGTGGCTACCCACTATTCCAAGCACAATCCTCTCGGCGACCTCACCGGTGAAGTTGTTATCGAAGACTCTATCGTTAAGAATGCCGGCGGCATGACCGGTTTTGACCTCGGTGCTCCTTACCGCCATGTCCGCATGGAGGTTGTAAGCACCATGAGCGTAGACACCAAAGGCATCCTCAGCTCTGCCAACAACAAGAACGGAGTACCCTACTTCACACTGGCCGAATTCCGCGTTTATGGCGGTAAGTTTGACGAACAAGCCTCGTTGTCCTTCACCTCTGTAAGCGAACCCGTCCGCACTGCTTTGGCCAACAATCTGGCAATTGCCATGAAGGCCCATAATGAAGGCAAGGCTACCCGCGAAATCATCGACAACCTCAAGAAGGCCTACGACGACTTCCTCAAGGAATTTGCCGATGCCGATGAAGTTACCGCAGCTTTGAGCGAAGTTAAGGACCAGCTCAAACCTTACGTAACAGCCGGCATGATCAGCGAAGAACCCGAAATCGGTATGTTCTCCGCCACAGCCAAGGCCGAAGCCGACGCTACAATTCAGGCTGTAGAGGCTGAGATGGCTGAAGCCAAAGAAAACGGCACCCTCGTGACACTCGAAGAAATCAAAGCTAAGATTGCACGCCTTGAAACCGCCGTTGAAAACTTCAAGAAAACTCTCGTATATCCTGAAGTAGGCAAGATTTACGCCCTCCGTGGTGGCCTCGCCAAAAAGAACACTTATGAACACAGAGACTCCATGGTGCTGAACAGCCTTATCTACGCAACCGGTAACGCCAGCACTGCAGGTCTGAAATACATACAGGACAGCCTGCACACAATCGACCCCTCCGAGAACCTCAACTACCTCTGGAAAGTTGAATCCTGCGAAAACGGTCAGATTTCTCTCCGCAACCTGGCTACCGGCTACTACCTCGACACTATCAACAACAGAAACGGTGCCAGCCTCCGCAATGCAGAAGCACAGGCATTCATCAACTTGCAGACTGCCATGTCACCCCGCGGCTTCTACTTCATCGTCGGTAAATCGGGCGAGGACAACCTTTACCTCAACTACTCCGGCAACAACTTCACCAGCGTGCTGACCTGGAATGCCGTCGGTGCCAACGACAATTCCGTTGTGAAGTTTGAGGAAGTAGACGCATTCACTCCCGAAGAAGAGATCGAAACTCTCTTCGCCACCTGGCCTACTGTAAGCGACGGTTACCAGATCATGACACTCCCCTTCGGTGTATACTACGTTGAGGAGGAAAACGCCAAAGCTTACACCATGCTCGGCGAGAAAGCCGCTGAAGGCGAGGGTAACCCCACACTCGAGCTCAAGGCCATCAATGAGGGTGAAATCATCGCTGCCGGCACGCCATTCGTCCTCTATACAGGCGAAGAACAAACCAACTACAAGATGAACCTCGACATGTACGATCCTTACAACATTCCTTACGTATTTGAAGTCAACCATAAAGATGGTGAAGTTATCACTGGTACTGTACGTGATATGGAACTCGGTTTGGACGTATTCGGCAAGGGTATCCTCCGCAACGGCAGTGTAGTCTACATCAAGTCTACCTCCAGTTCCAACCGTAACATCCCCGGTAACAGCGGTTACATCAACTACGTTGAAACTACCGAAACCGGCGATGCCTTCATCGAACTGACCGGCGGCAGCCTCACCACAGGCATTGCAGGCGGTGTCATCGTCGACAACAATGCCAAAGTTAACGTTTACACCATCTCCGGTGTACAGGTTCGCAAGGCTGTGAAAGCTGCCG
>NZ_BEWW01000328.1 GCF_002933955.1 Prevotella sp. MGM2 | reverse complement strand
ACAAATTTAACACTTTTCTCAAAATTCATGCACCGTGTTTTCGGCTTGACCCCAACGAAGCCGGTTATGGCCCTAACTTCGAGAAAGCTTATGATTTTGTTAAGGCTTATGACACCACTCGGCCGGTGCAGTATGAGCGCGGCGGCTATGACAGTAAGACGGATATTTATTGTCCCATGTATGTGGGGTATGGTTATTGCGAGAAGTATTCCGCTGACGACGCCCTTACCAAACCGTTCATACAATGTGAGTATGCCCATGCCATGGGGAACTCCATGGGAGGCTTCAAGGAGTATTGGGAGCTTATCCGCAAGTATCCCAAATATCAGGGAGGCTTTATCTGGGATTTTGTGGACCAGGGTTTGCTTGTGAGGAATAAGGAGGGGCGCGAAATCTTTGCTTATGGCGGTGATTTCGGCCGTTATCCTGCTTCCGACCATAACTTCAATAATAACGGCATTGTTCGTCCGGACCGCAAGCCTAATCCCCATGCCTCCGAGGTGCGTTACTATCATCAGAATATTTGGACGGCGCTCACCGATACCGTCCGTGGGGAGGTGGAGGTCTACAATGAGAATTTCTTCACAGACCTTTCCAACGTCAGTCTTTATTGGGATTTGTCCGAAAACGGTACGGTGGTGGCAGAGGGACTGGTGCCGGATTTGGTGGTTGGGCCTCAGCAGCGTGTCAAAGTTCTTTTGGAAGGCTATCGTTTTATGAAGCCGGCAGAGGGTAGGGAACTGACGCTCCGTGTGGCTTACCGCGAGAAAATGCCTTCGCCGCTCATGCCTCCGGGTTACGACATCGCCCGCCAGCAGTTTGTTCTGGTGCCTTACGGTTTCTCCGATGTGCTGGCTGCAACGGCAGACGCGGGGGAGAATCCTTTGCCTGTTAAAAAGGAAGAGCAGCTGGCCTGCCTCACCCTTACGGCCGGGAAAATGGCCGTAACTTTCAATAAATCGACAGGTTGGGTGGATTATATGGACGTAGAGGGGCGGCCGATGATGGAGGCCGGCTACTCATTACGTCCCGACTTCTGGCGCGCTCCTACCGATAACGATTACGGTGCCGGCATACAGCGTAATATGGCTCCCTGGAAGGCTCCCGGCATGCAACTCAAGAAGTTTGAGGAAGCGGCTTGCGCTGAAGGCCGGCAGGTGGTGGTGCACTATGAGTTGCCTGATGTGAAAAGCCGTCTTGTTATGACGTATACTATGTTGCCTGAAGGCCGTCTTGTTGTTAACCAGCATCTTATTGTTGATAAGAATGCGAAGAAAATGCCTGGTTTGCCTCGTTTCGGTATGCAGATGGTGATGCCCGGTGAGTATGATATTGTGGAATATTACGGCCGTGGTCCTGAGGAGAATTATTCTGACCGCCACAGCGCTACTTTCCTGGGACATTATATTCAGAGTGTGGCTTCGCAATATTGGGGTTATGTGCGTCCTCAGGAAAGCGGCAACCATACTGATGTGCGTCGTTGGACTGTACGCAACGCCAATGGGTACGGGCTTACCTTCTATGGTCCGAAACCGTTGGAGTGTGCTACGCTCAACTATCTTACAGCCGATCTTGACGATGGTATGATAAAGGAGGATACACAGAGCCATTCCGGCGACCTTGTTCCTCGTCCGTTCAGTGTAGTGACTATTGCCGACCGCCAGATGGGATTGGGATGCATTGACAGTTGGGGAGCCTGGCCGATGGAGAAATACCGTATTCCTTACGCTGATCAGAGCTATACTTTTGTTGTGGAACCTTCTCGATAATTTTACACATTTACTACTAATAATAGACTTATGCTGAAGAGAATTTTAATTGCATGTTGTGCGTTTGCCGCCGTTTTGTCGGCAACGGCTCAGGCTACAGACGGCTATCGGCTGGTGTGGCATGATGAGTTTGATTATGACGGTCGTCCCAATCCTGATTATTGGGCTTTTGAGAACGGTTTTGTACGTAATAACGAGTGGCAGTGGTATCAGGCGCAGAACGCCGAGTGCCGTGACGGTTTGCTGGTCATTACTGCCCGCCGTGAGTCGAAAGAGAATCCCGGGTATAATCCGGCCAGTGAAAAATGGGGCGAAAAGCGTGAGCGGATAGAGTGCACCTCTGCCTCAGTCATTACGAAGGGTAAGAAGGAGTTCCTATATGGCCGTTTCGTTGTCCGGGCCCGTATTCCTGCTGCCCGCGGTTCGTGGCCGGCTATCTGGTTTAAGGGATCGAAATATCCCTGGCCTTCCTGCGGTGAGGTCGACCTCATGGAATTTTATCCGCGTGGCGGTCATGCCCAGATCCATGCCAATGCCTGCTGGGGCGGTGACAATGGTAGCAAGTGGGATTCGCAGGCTGTGCCCTTTACTCATTTTACGGAAAAGGATTCGCTCTGGGCCACGCAGTTCCACGTGTGGCGTATGGACTGGGAGAAGGATTATATCCGCCTTTATCTGGATGATGAGTTGCTTAATGAGATAGACCTCACGAAGACTGTAAATAGCAAGAAGTCTGCCGGTGCGGGCGACAATCCGTTTCACACGCCCATGTTCCTCCTGCTTAATCTGGCTATGGGCAGCACGGGAGGCAAAGTGGACGAAGCCGCCTTGCCTATGCATTATGAAATTGATTATGTGCGTGTGTACCAGAAATAGCAGGCTTTATCTTTAAAAGAAGGAAAGCATGAATAATCCCGATGTATCAGACATCGGGATTATTCTTTTTATGTGGTGTCAGAAGTGGATGTGTCAGACAGTGTGGTCACGTGTCTTTCTGAACTTCATGGGGAGGGGGGCTAAATGTAATGCACTGTTTTATGTAAATAAATGCTAATAGTGTGATGTCTGCCGGTATTCCTGTAATTAACATTTTTAACTTTTGAAACTTTCAAAGCAGGCTCAGAATCCCAGCCAGGCCCTATCTGTATGACGGGAATAGAGATGATTTTTATTCGAATACGGGGATTTTAAATTGTAATACTTGGAATTTTTACGCGGATAAGACCTTTTTTTCGCTGAAAATCTACGAAAAAAGCCGCCTTGACGGGGCGGCTTTCTATTCTAGGGCAAAGATACAACATCAACGGCCCGAAAGCAAGAAATGTTAAATGTCGGAATCCGGTCCGTAATGTTTATTTTTCTGAATAATATTTAAGAAACATGAAGGATTCGTTTATTCCAAATAAGTGTATCCGTAGAGTCCGGAGCGGTAGTTGGAGATAAATTCCTTTCCTTCCTCAATGGTGATTTTTCCTTCCTTTACGGCTTTGCTCACCCAGCTTTCCAAACGGCGCACGAGGTGTTTGGGGTCGTATTGCACGTATTCCAACACATCGGCAACGGTTTCGCCGTCGATGGTCTTGTCAATGCTGTAGCCCTCTTCATCCACTGTGATGTGAACGGCGTTGGTGTCGCCGAAGAGGTTGTGCATGTTGCCCAGAATTTCCTGATACGCGCCTACAAGGAATACGCCGATGTAATAGTGTTCATCGGGTTTTACGGGATGGAGCGGCAGATAGCTGGTTTGCTGGTTGTGGTTGACGTATGTCGATATTTTACCGTCGGAGTCGCAAGTGATGTCTTGCAGGGTAGCCGATCGGGTAGGACGTTCGTCCAGCCGCTCTATCGGCATGATGGGAAACAGCTGGTCGAGCGCCCAGGCGTCGGGCATGGACTGGAAGAGGGAGAAGTTACAGAAGTATTTGTCGGCCATCATCTTGTCCAGCTTTCTCAATTCATCGGGCACATGCTTCTGGTGGTGTACCAGTTCGGCGATTTCGCTCGATATGCTCCAGTAGAGACTTTCGATCTGCGCCCGCGTGCGGAGGTCTATGATGCCATGCCTGAAGAGGTCGAGCGCCTCGTCGCGGATGTCCTCCGCATCGTGCCAGTCCTCCAGCATGGAGCGGGAGGAAAGCTTGTCCCATATTTCGGTGAGGTCGCGCACCAGCTGGTGGTCGCCTTCGGAAGGCTGGAAATCCTCGGCCATGTGTGGCATCGACACGCTTTCCAGCACATCAAGAATGAGTACCGAATGGTGTGCCGTGAGTGAACGGCCGCCTTCGGTGATGATGTTGGGGTGGGGAATGTTGTTCTTGTTGGCAGCGTCCACAAAGGTGTATACACAGTCGTTGACGTACTCCTGTATGGAGTAGTTGACCGAACTTTCCGAATTGCTCGAACGTGTGCCGTCGTAATCAACGCCCAGTCCGCCGCCGCAATCTACAAATTCAATGTTGAAGCCCATGGCATGGAGCTGTACGTAGAATTGCGCCGCTTCGCGCAGAGCCGTGGATATGCGGCGTATTTTGGTGATTTGGCTGCCTATGTGGAAATGAATGAGTTTGAGACAGTCGTGCATGCCCATATCATCGAGCAGATGCAAGGCCTCCAGAAGCTCACTCGAGTTGAGGCCGAACTTTGAGGCATCGCCGCCGCTTTCCTGCCATTTACCCGATCCTGATGTGGCCAGTTTGATGCGTATGCCCAAATTGGGACGAACGCCAAGTTTTTCGGCCGTTTGGGCAATCGTGACTAGCTCAGGCATTTTTTCAATGACAAGAAACACGCGCTTGCCCATTTTCTGCGCCAGCAGGGCCAGTTCTATGAAGTTCTGGTCCTTGTGGCCGTTACAGATGATAAGGCTGTCGCTGTCCATGTTAGTGGCCAACACGGCATGTAACTCCGGTTTCGAACCGGCTTCGAGGCCTAGGTTGTATTTCTTGCCGTGGCTGATAATTTCCTCAACCACCGGGCGCATCTGGTTCACCTTTATAGGAAAAATGATGAAATGGTCGGCTTTGAAGTCGTATTCCTTTTCTGCCCGTGCAAAGCAGTCAGCCGTTTTCTCAATGCGGTTGTCAAGTATGTCGGGAAAGCGGAGCAACACCGGGGCGGTGATGTCGCGCAAGGCCAGTTCGTCTACCACCTCCTTGAGGTCTACACGTACACTGTTCTTGCGTGGCGACACATAAGCGTGCCCCTTGTCGTTGATGCCGAAGTAGCTCACGCCCCATCCTTTGATGTTGTAGAGTTCCTCAGAGTCTTCAATTCGCCATTTTCTCATGTCGTATGGTGTAAGAGTATGTTTGCTTGTTTATAAATAATCAATAAAAATATATGCGGTAATCCTATGAATGTGCGGGGCCGGCCTGTGCCTGCGCCTGCGGTTTAAGGCAGCATCTTGTTACGTATGACGTCAACGATGTAGTTTACCTTATCGAAAGAGTCAAGCACGTTGATGTCGATGACGTGATGGGCTTTTTCATAAAAAGGTGTGCGTAGCGCCAACTGTTCGGTTACGAAAGTCTTCAACTCTTCCGGATTTTTCCCCTTCAGAAGCGGTCGTTCTCCCCGGCTCATGGCTATGTGGCTGCATAGCGTTTCGGGCGAAGCCTTGAGGTAGCATGTTTCCGTCAGGCTGTTCAGGTAGTCCATATTGTCGAAGAAACAGGGTGTGCCGCCGCCGCAGGAGAGCACGATGTTTTCAAATTCCGCCACTTCGTGAAGCATGCGGTTTTCGAGGTCACGGAATTTTTCTTCGCCGCTTTCGGCGAAAATTTCGGGTACTTTCTTTCGGAACCGTTCCTCGATGTACCAGTCGAGGTCGTAGAACGTGCGTCCCAGCGACTTGGCCAGCGCTTTGCCGATGATTGTTTTTCCGGCACACATGTAGCCGATGAGGGTAATGCTCTTCATGAGATGAATGTTCGGATGACTGGATGTTTTGCCGCAGTTGGCCGGTGACAGCTGCCTGCAGTTGTTATTTCTTTTTACCGGCTGCCGGTTTGCGTCGCGGTTTGGGCGTTTTTTTGCTTTCCTCTTCTATGATGTTGCGGCACTCTTCCAGTGTCAGTTCGGCCGCACGTGGTGCCATGGTTTTGGGTATTTTATAGTTGTTGCCCTGATAGGAAATGTATGGGCCGAAGCGCCCGCTGCGCACTTCCATTTCCGGTTCTTCTTCAAACTGCTTGAGGTGGCTTTTGGCCTCTGCGTCGCGTTTGGCCAATATGAGTTCTTGGGCGCGTTCGAGTGTGATTTCAAGCGGGTCTTCTCCTTTTGGGATGGAGACGTATTTCCCGTTGTGCTGCACGTAGGGACCGAAACGTCCGGCACCGATGACGATGTTTTTTCCTTCAAATTCGCCCAATGTGCGTGGCAGGCGGAAAAGTTCCAGCGCTTCGTCAAGTGTGATGGTGCTGATGCTTTGTCCCGGCTTGAGCGTTGCGAAGCGCGGCTTTTCCTCTCCTCCGGCCGCTCCTATTTGTACCATGGGCCCGTAGCGTCCTATTTTTACCGAGACTACTTTGCCGCTTTCGGGGTCGTTGCCCAGTTCGCGTTCACCCACTTTGTGATCGTTCTTTTCGGCCAGTGTTTTTTCCACTTGCGGGTCAAAGTCGCCGTAGAACTGGCGGATGAGTTCGGTCCAGTTCTTTTCTCCTTCGGCCACGGCATCGAAATCCTTTTCCACGTTAGCCGTAAAGTTGTAGTCCATGATTTCCGGGAAGTTATGTAGCAGAAAGTCGTTGACTACCGTACCGATATCCGTCGGGATCAGTTTGGCTTTTTCCGCGCCTACTTTTTCCTGCTTCATCGTGTCGTCAATGTCGTTGCCAGCCAGTGTGAGGAGATTGTAGCTCCGTTCGCTGCCTTCCTTGTCGCCTTTAACCACGTATTCGCGCTGTTGTATCGTTGATATGGTCGGGGCGTAAGTTGAAGGACGGCCTATGCCGAGTTCCTCCATTTTGTGGACAAGTGAGGCTTCGGTGTAGCGTGGAGGCTGTTGTGTGAAGCGTTCCTGCGCCGTTATTTCCCGTCGTGTGAGCAGTTCTCCTTCAGTCATTGGCGGGAGCAGCCGTCCTTCGCTTTCATCGGAGTTGTCGGTGTCGAAGCTTTCGCGGTAAACGCGAAGGAAACCGTCGAAGATGATCACTTCGCCCGTTGCCACGAATTGCTGTTCGCATCCGGAGATGTTGATGGTGGCTGTTGTCTTTTCCAACCGTGCGTCGGCCATCTGGCAGGCGACGGTGCGTTTCCAAATGAGGTTGTAGAGGCGTTTTTCCTGTGCCGTGCCGCTGATGGTTTCACGGTTCATGTCGGTAGGCCTGATAGCTTCGTGAGCCTCCTGCGCTCCCTTGGCATGGGTGTGGTATTGGCGGCGCTGGTGATAGTCGTTGCCCATTTTTTCAGTGATGACAGGTCCGCAGGCGTTGAGACAGAGCGCGGAGAGATTCATGGAGTCCGTACGCATGTAGGTGATGAGTCCGGCTTCGTAGAGGCTTTGCGCCACGCGCATCGTCATTGCAACGGGGAATCCCAGTTTGCGGGCCGCCTCCTGCTGGAGCGTCGATGTGGTGAAGGGCGGTGCCGGTGTGCGCTTGGTGGGGCGTGTAACGATGTCGGCTATGCTGAATTCCGCTGTGCGGCATTTCTCCAGAAAGTCCATTGCCTCGGCTTTTGTCTTGAAGCGTCTGTTCAGTTCGGCCTTGAGTTCTGTTTTTCCATCGGCAGTAAGGAACATGCCAGCCACGCGGTAGGCCGCTTCGCTCTTGAAGGCTTCTATTTCGCGTTCGCGTTCCACAATGAGGCGTACAGCCACGCTCTGCACGCGACCGGCCGAGAGGCTTGGGCGTACTTTGCGCCACAGTACGGGTGAGAGTTTGAAACCCACCAGGCGGTCGAGCACGCGGCGCGCCTGTTGCGCGTCAACGAGGTTGAGGTCGATGTGGCGCGGGCTGTTAATGGCAGCCATGATGGCCGGTTTGGTGATTTCATGGAAAACGATGCGGCGTGAATTGGCGGGGTCGAGTTTGAGCACTTCCGCCAGATGCCATGAAATGGCTTCTCCCTCGCGGTCTTCATCGGATGCGAGCCAAATGGTTTCGGCTTTTTTTGCTTGTGTCTGCAATTCGTTCACCACCTTCACCTTGTCGGCAGGAATTTCGTATTGCGGTTGGAAAGTGGCCAGGTCTACTCCGAAATCCTTTTTCTTGAGGTCGCGGATGTGACCGAAGCTCGACATGACCTTGTAGTCCTCGCCGAGGAATTTCTCGATAGTTTTCGCTTTGGCCGGTGACTCTACTATTACTAAGTTCTTTTGCATGGTCCTTTTTTGATTTTGCCCGCAAAAGTAGGAAAAAAAATGCGCGTACACACATTATATATAAAAGAAAAACTAAAAACGGGGAAAAAGTTTTACGGGCAAGGTTGCCAAAACCGTTATGCATGACTGTTTAAGAGAGGATGATGTGTAGTATTGGATTATGGTGTGTTGTCATTTTTCTCAGGGGGAGGTAGCAGGGATTTTTGTTTTCACGGCCGCTGTCGGCTCTTTTTACTTTAACATATTTAACTTTCCGCAACACTTCGGAGTGTTAAAATATAGGTTGTAAATAGTGAAGGAGAAAAAGTCCGTATTGGATTTTTAACACGAATACTTGGAATTTGAATTGCAATACG
>NZ_BEWW01000327.1 GCF_002933955.1 Prevotella sp. MGM2 | reverse complement strand
GCTTCTCATTAAAACTTCTCAAATTAAACTCTTCGACCTCATACCTTACGGGGATGGCTTGTTATTGCGTCTGCCCGACCCGCAGCATCCGGAACGCTTGCGCCCAATGGCCGAACAGACTAAAATGTTTGATGTGTTCCGCGAACAGCACCGCTGGCAGGAGATTCTCGGTGTTACCACGGTGGGCGATTTCAACGAGGCGTGTCGCCATGATGGCGTGAATGACCTCATCAACGTGTCGGAAGCCCTTCAGGAAAAGAAAATAAGTCAGCTGGCCGACCGTATCGCGGCTAATCCTGATGTGAAAGTTATCCTCATTGCAGGTCCTTCATCGAGTGGCAAGACCACTTTCTCCAAACGCTTGGCCGTGCAGCTTATGGCCGGCGGCATGCACCCTGTTCCTCTGTCGCTGGACGATTATTTCGTGAATCGCGAAGATACGCCGCTGGACGAAAATGGTGAATACGACTATGAAAACGTGGCGGCGATGAATATCGCGCTTTTTAACGAACAGATGAAAGCTCTGATAGCCGGTGAAGAAGTGGAATTGCCGCATTATAATTTCATGACAGGCAAGAGTGAACTTAGCGGCCGTCGTTTGCGGTTGCGCCCTCATGCCCTGCTTATTCTCGAAGGCATACACGCTCTTAATCCTCTTCTTACACACGAGATTCCCGATGCGCGCAAATTTAAAATATACGCGTCCGCACTTACTACCATACTTCTCGATGACCATAATTATGTACCTACATCTGACAATCGACTGTTACGGCGGATTGTGCGTGACTATAAATACCGTGGATACTCTGCTGAAGAAACCATACGCCGGTGGCCTTCAGTACGTGCCGGTGAAGCTAAATGGATATTCCCTTTTCAGGAGCAGGCAGATGTGATGATCAATACCGCATTGCTCTTTGAACTGGCCGCCTTGCGCACACAGGCTATGCCGTTGCTGGAGCAAGTGCCTGAGCATGCTCCGGAATATTCCGAAGCCTATAGGTTGCGTAAATTCCTGTCGTATCTTCATCCCATAGCTACTGACGGACTGCCTCCGACTTCGCTTTTGCGTGAATTTTTGGGAGGCAGCACTTTCCGCTACTGACTTCCGGTACATATTTGCGTTAGCATATAAAATTTATCTTAGAACAGTCCGGTGAATGAGTCCGGTAAAAAAGTTTATTTTCTTATGAAACAACTCGTATTTGCTACAAATAATGCTCATAAAATCAGTGAGATCCGCGCTATAATCGGTGACAAAATAGAAATATTGTCGTTGGCGGACATCAATTGTCCTACGGATATTCCTGAAATTGCAGAGACGCTTGAAGGCAACGCCCTCATTAAGGCACGCTACGTTTATGAGCATTACGGTCTTGACTGTTTTGCCGATGACACCGGTTTGGAAGTTGTGGCCCTGGGAGGCGCACCGGGCGTTCATACGGCACGTTATGCTTATGCTGACCGCAATGACCCCGAAGCCAATACGCGAAAACTTTTGTCTGAGCTTGAAGGGAAAAACGATCGGCGTGCCGCATTCCGTACTGTGATAGTGCTTATCGAAAATGGTGAGGAATACGTTTTTGAAGGACGGGTGGATGGTGAAATAGCCACTGAGGAACGTGGAAAAGAAGGGTTCGGATACGATCCTGTGTTTTCTCCGGAGAATACGGGAAGAACCTTTGCGGAATTGGGAGTGGCTATGAAAAACAGTATAAGTCACCGGGCAAGAGCGGTCAGGAAACTCTGTGAGCATATTGAACGGGAAACCGCATTATGACAACAATAAAGAATGGTTTCGCACGTTATTTCATAAAGGAGAAGCCTGATGTCTCTATTCTAGTCTGCCTGGCTCCTGACAGCCTATGAAATTGCCTTTTGAGAATACCATATATTCCGCTTTCGAGCAGTCGCCGGAACTTCATGCCAACGGTGTGGGACTGGTGCGCTACGCTTTGGCTTTCATGGTTGTGTTACACCATTTTGGCGGACTGACAGGTACTGATATCCATTCACCCGTGGATATTCGGGCGGTAGTCGGCGGTTTTTTCGCTCTGAGCGGTTTTTTCGCTTTCCGCAGTTTCAGACGTACTTCGAGTGGCGGAGCGTATCTGAAGGCTCGCATCCGGCGGCTTTATCCTCCTTATGCAGGGATTATAGTGTTTTGCGCTTTGCTTATGGTTCTGCTTTCCGATTATTCTGTGGGGATATATTTCACGGATGCCGGTTTTTGGAAATATTTGGTAGCCAATCTATGTTTTCTGAACTATTTGCAGCCGACTTTACCCGGAGTGTTTGACGGCTGGTCAGTTCCAGTCATCAACGGTTCGTTGTGGTTCATGAAAATAGAAATCGTTTTCACGCTTTCGGTACCTTGGTTGTTTTTAATAGCGGGCAGATGGCCTGTTCCGGACTATAAGTTTTTCTCAAAAAGTAAGAGAACGCATTTCTCCGATGGCGGAAAATGCAGGGTAGACCGTTGTATTTTATTGGTTTACTTCCTGGTTTTAGGTTTATGCTTATTCCTTAGTCACCAAGCAGTCCTTGAGGTCTGTTTTGACATTGGCCGTCACCTCCTTTTCTATCTATGGTTTTTCCTGCTTTTTCTTTTGGGAGGTCTGTTCTATGAGAAATACCGTTTTTTCGTTCGTTTCCGCTTTTCGGGTGCGATAGTGTGTGTGGTAATTCTGTTGTTGAGAAATGACATTTATGGTTACGATTTATTATTGCAGCCTTTTGTCATTTCATGGCTGCTTTTTTGCGCCGCATTTGCTTTGCACGGCCGTTTGGCAGCAGTCCTGAACATATTGAACCGGCATAATATATCCTACGGTATATTTCTTGTTCATTTTCCTGTAATACAAGTCTTACGCCATGTATCAGGCGGTCTTCTGCCGGTATGGGCATTCTTTTTCGTTACCGTCATCATGACTTTCCTGTTGGCAGAATTGTTTCACCGATACTTGGAATGTCCTTTTATATCTCATAAAAAAATCATACAATGAAACGTTTAGTTATTTCCATAGGCATAATATTCCTGTTGATACTGTCCGCTGAGGCTGCCCCTATAGGCTCGTGGACTCTTCATTTGGCTTACCAGAATGCGACGGACAATATTCCGGCTGGTAAAAGGGTATACAGCCTTTACGACGGTAATCTTCTTGTTTATAATACGGAGACTACGGAGATAGATTTCCTTTCAAAAAACACAGGACTGAGCGATAAGAATATTCGTCACATGGCGTATTCCTCAAATCAGAAATGTCTGGTTATTGTTTACGATAACTGCAATATAGATTTGCTTTACCATGATGGAGATGTAGTGAATCTTCCTCAAGTAAAGAACAGTGCAGCCGCTAATCATGATGCTACGGGTGTTACCGTTACGGGCAGCGATGCTATTGTGTCGACGCAAGGCGGGCTGGTGCACCTTGATTTGAAAAACCAGATGGTGAAAACGGTTTATACCACATCAGAACCGGTTTACTCCGCTGCGGTGTTTGACGGATATATTTATTCTGCCACATCATCCACCGTAATGCGTGGCCGTTTGACCGATAATCTGCTTGACAACAGTAACTGGCAACCGGTAAGGAGTCTGTCTGCACGTAAGATGGTGGTGTTTGCCGGAGCGCTTTATCTTTCATCTGATAAGACAGATAGAGGACTCTGGCGGCTGGCGTCTGATGTATCGGAGGGTGGGGGACATGTCTTTACCAAAATCTCAGACACCTATTTTGCTTGTGCACATGCTGATGAAAAGCAGGCTGTCTTTGGCGGGAATACTGAAATTCTGTGTTTTACCTCTGATAATCCGGCGGTGCCGTCTGTCACTGTCCGGCAGAACAATTCATGGAATGCCGTCACCCGTTTCCCGAATGGTCTGTTTTGGGTTTCAGACGGCTTTAACGGACTTTGTTCCTACAATCTTGCTGGCGGGCAACTTGTTGCCACTGGGCAGAGCATCGGTGGTTATGGGCCGCGTCGCGATTTGGCCTACAAGCTCAACTACGCCGGCGATCGTTTGCTGGTAGCCGGTGGGCGTATAGACTATTCGGGAAAGAATTATCCCGGTACGGCAGTCTTCCGTGAGGGCAATGACTGGCATACTTTTCAGGAAGAGGGCATTTCGGCCGCCGACGGCATTCCTTACCAGAATGTCACAAGTGTGGCTCAGGACCCTTCAGACGCCGCCCATCATTATGTTTCGGCCTCGACGGGAGTCTACGAATTTCGTGATTTCAAGTTTGTGAGACATTATGATTCCAGCAACAGTTCGCTTGCCATAGCCCGCGGAGCCGGCGGAAATAAAGAGTATGTCATGACCTCCGGCCTGACTTATGACGACAGCGGCAATCTTTGGATGGTCAATTATGAGGCGGATACCGTGCTACATGTGCTCAAGCCCGATGGCAGTTGGAAGGGCATTTATGTCAGCGATGTCAAGCTGGTCTCTACGCCCGAGCACATTCTTTTCGACCGCCGCGGCCGTTTATGGATGACCTCCCGGCGCTGGACGAGCTATCTTCGCGGTGGCTTCCTTTGCCTTGACTATAACGGTACGATTGATAATACGAAGGACGATTTGTCAACTTTCCGCTATGGTGCTTATAATCAGGATGGAGCGTTTTGTGATTTTTCGCAGGCGGCTTATGCCATGATGGAAGATGACGATGGGGCTATATGGTTGGGGACGGATGCCGGTCTTTTCGTCGTGAGCGATCCTGATACATGGAGCAGTCCCGATTTCCGGATTACCCAAATAAAGGTTCCCCGTAACGATGGCACCAATTATGCCGATTACCTTTTGAGCGGAGTGGCTGTCACAGCCATTACCCGCGATGGAGCCAGGCGTAAATGGATCGGCACCTCCGGCAACGGGCTTTACTTGGTCAGCCGTGACGGGACGGAAATCATCAGTCACTTTACCGCCGACAATTCTCCTCTGCTTTCCAATGATATTTATTCTGTAGCCGTTGCGGCAACCACCGGCGAGGTCATGATAGCCACCCGGCTGGGACTTTGTTCCTATCAGAGCGATGCCTCCCTTCCTAGTGATAATCTCGTCAGGAAGAATATCAAGGTGTACCCCAATCCTGTGCGTCCTGAGCATGCTGCCGGCGTGGTGATAAGCGGCCTGACAGCCGAGGCCGATGTGAAAGTCACCACTGCTGCCGGCCGCGTTGTTGCCGCCGGAACTTCTAATGGCGGCACTTTTACGTGGAACTGCCGGGCGGCTGACGGCGGAAGGGTAGCATCGGGTGTTTATTACATCATGGTGGCTACAGCCGACGGCAAAAGCGGCATTGCTGCCAAAGTTGTTGTGATTTAATCCAACTGGCTGTTAGTCTCTCTCCGCCAAGTTTCAAAAATATTGAAAAACCACCTTTTTTCAGCCTCAGGATATAAAAAAACGCCAAAAAGTTTGGGCAGCTCTTCAAGTTCCGCTATTTTTGCGAAATGAAACCTCTGAATTTCAGCAGGGCAATCGTCCGTAAGATTGACTGAAGCCCCTGATTTTTCCCGATGGGTTCTCCGCAGAGGCTTTTACCAATGCACATATTTTTATCTAAAAACTTTATCAAATGAACAAAAGTGAACTCGTAAACGCCATTGCTGCCGGTGCCAACCTGAGCAAGGCCGATGCCAAAAAGGCTCTTGACGTGACTCTCAATGCTATTTCCGACGCTCTGAAGAGTGGCGACAAAGTAGCTCTTCTCGGTTTTGGCAACTTTGCCGTTACGGAACGTCCTGCCCGTACAGGTATTAATCCTGTTACCAAGCAGCCCATTCAAATTGAAGCGAAAAAAGTAGTGAAATTTAAAGCTGGCGCTGAACTCTCAGCTCTTTGATTTTCATTAAACTGATTTTATGGCCCTTCTCAGAAGGAGTCATATTACCGCCCGAAGAATCAATTCTTCGGGCGTTTTTTTGTAGTAGTATCTTGAAAGGGAAAGAAATAATATTGTTCCCGAATAGCAACTTCAGTGAACAATGAGTATTATGGTTTTTCCAGGGTAAATCTAACCTGTTATTTATCGGAAAAACTATGAAATAACAGGATTTTCGATGATACCCAATAGTGCAGTCGTATTATGAGTGTATTATTGGGTAATTTGTATAAGAAGAATCAATATTATCGGTATTAAATTGACGCTTTCTTGCCAAGAGAAGTGGTGATAATATTAAAAACACTAAAAGAAATAGTTATGAGAAAAATTAATTTTTTGTGGTTAATAGGCCTTTTATTGCTTATGCCATTCGGTTTTCCATCTTGTTCCAATGGTGACGATGAGGATGGCGCTGTTGTTTTCATTTTCGAGTTAATGCAACAGTCTGGCTCAGATGTAAGCATATAGTTCCACGTTTCAATACCAATCTGAAAAATCAGCCGAAAGGGAACTGGTGAGGCTAAGCAAATCACATGAATATTAAATTAATAGTTGGGGTAGTTGCCCAGACTCTAATCCTGCCAGTGAAAATGCACGGGCAAAAGAGACGGATGGCGATTCTTTATCTGTAAACGACAGAAGTGCACAAAACTACAAATTCGAGTGGCGACAAACGGTTCTGCCCGCATCTTTAATCGGGGTTGGTGCCGTTGCACTTGCTCCGGGAGGAATCAGAAACGGTAGCCGTAGTATCACAAATAGAGTGATTGATATACGAGGAAACAACAAGCGGCTTGAATTTGACGATTATATCCAGTATCTGCCTGTTGCCAGTTCTCTAATGTTGGGCTGTGCAGGTGTCAAAGCGAAACACTCATTCCGCGATAGATTTTTTATCATTGCTACCTCTTATGCGACACTGGCTGTTCTTACAAATATTCCGAAATTCTGTATAGATGAAAAAAAGACCGCAGTTTGCAGGACACAATTCTTTTCCGTCGGGGCATACTGCTACCGTTTTCATAGGTGCGGAACTGGTACGCATAGAGTACGGTGGTTGGTATGGTGCCGGTGCTTATACTATAGCCACCGGAGTAGCGTTCATGCGAATGTACAACGGAAGACACTGGCTTCATGATGTCGTGGCGGGTGCGGGGGTCGGCATATTGAGCGCACGGGTTGGCGAATGGAGTTGCCGGTTGTGGCAAAAAATATTTCGAAAAAAAGAGAAGGAAAATGACCTTGTATTCTTCCCTGTAGCCGCTCCAATGAACGGCGGGTGTTATGGCTTTTCCATGGGATATAAGTTTTAACCTCTCATTTATCGGAAAATATATGAAAAGACAACCATTCCGATGATTCCCAATAGGGCAATATTTAGACTGTTTTTTTCTGTAAACTGAAAATGATGATCTTTTGTGAGTATACAGGTTGGTTACAGAATCATGAAATCTTAACTGAATCTGCATGTTCTGTTTTTAACATTATTTGCTTTCCGGCGGAAAATATAGTATCTTTGTAACAGCCAAGCGGGACTTTCCATTGGGAAGTCCCGCTTTTTCTCTATTCTCAAGGTCTTTTTGCGTTGTTTTTTACCGTATTCTTTAAAGAAATTCCCCGTATTGCAGTTTAAAATCCAAGTATTCGTGTTGAAAATCCGATACGGACTTTTTTTCTTTCCCTGCTTCAAACCTATATTTTAACACCCCGGAGTGTTGCTAAAAGTTAAAAACGTTAAAGTCCGTGGCTCGCTTCCGGACATTGTTTCATGATGTTTTTTATTTTGGCACGATATGTGCATCTCTGCTCCCCTCACACATTTTTATTCTTCGGCCGGTTGCGGGGAGGATAAACAGTGCCATCAGTATGGGCGGATGAGCATTGTCTGGTAAATACAAAATCCCGCAGATTTCACTTCTGCGGGATTTTTGTCGGCTGGATGGGGATTTTATTTAAGAATGACTTTGCGGCGCTTATTCGTTACGAAAACACCCTTGTCAGGGTTTTCTACACGCCGGCCGTCCAGATTGTAATAGATTGTGGCGTCCTCTTGCTCCGCCGGTCGGACATAAGCGATATCTGTGAGGATGTCGGTTGGCTCGATATACCATAGAGAGGCTGGCGAACCGGCTGCATTCCAAGGGACCAGACGGGTGTTGTCGCCCGAAAGGTGTATGGCGGGGTATCCGCTTTCAGGATTGAGGCATACCAGGGCACTTAATCCGTCGCGGGTGGAGCGGACTTCATAGGGAGCGGCCTGGGCGATGTTTTTCGATACCGGAATGGGAGATTCCACCACACCTGTACGGCATATATATACCTGCTGCTTGTCGCTGAAGATTTTCCATCCCTCTTCGGTGGGGATAAAATGGAACAGCTGGTCTTTGTCAACCGGATTGCGCGTGGCGGCAGTCAGGCCGGCGGCGCCGGGTTTCACTTTGATATAAAGTTTTCCGCTCTGGCGTTCGCTGTTGCGCAGGCGGTAATTTCTTCCCGCCTCGATTTCTACGGATTCAGCGGCGGCAATAGCGGCGTTCAGGGTCTCGTAAGCCGTTTGGCAGGGATTGGCCTTGTATCGCTCAAAAGCAGCTCTGATGCCGGCAGCACCGTTTTCCGTGAGATTGCCCACATTCGTACCGGTGCACTTGCACAGTTCGTCCACTTTTGTCTGGATGGCGCTTGTCTCCTCAAAGATGGTGTTGCGGTCCACTTCCGCATTATAGCTGTAGGCCGTGTCAGTAATGTATTCTATGCTGTAGTTCTTATATACAATCGTGTAATCGCGGCCGTAGGTGGACTCTTCGTATAGGAAACCGACGGTGTTGTCCTTCTGGAGCGTCATGGTGGAATAAGCCGATCCCATGAACGAGGCCTGATGGCTGCCGTCCCAGTCCTTGGCAATGCTGTCGGGCGAAATGAAGTCGGAGAGGCTTTCGAGTTCTTTGTAGTAAATGCCCACATTGCTGCGGCCAGCTCCTAATGGTACGGACTGAAGCATCAGATACATCTTCCGGTTGTCAGCGTTGCGCGTAACGGGAACAATCATTATTTCGCCATTGCAGGAATTTGACAAGGCCGTTGTGCCGTTGTTGGATGCACCTGAGAAAGCCATTGTGCCCCATGAGCCTTCAGCCTTTTCCGTGTTGGTGAAAGAGAAGATGTTGAACAGGCGGCCGCCCATGGTGCGTGAGCTGATGATTACCGAACCGTCGGGCAATTCATCGGCTTTTGGCTCGTCGCCGCCGCTGGGAATGGGCGAGACGTCTACGCCGCCAAGCACATCCCATGTACCTCCGAAGTCATCGGAATAAAATACGAAATTAACATTGGCGCCGTTGCCGAGTTTTACAAGTGCGGCGCAATAGAGGCGGTAATAGTCGCCCACTTTTACCGTAGAACTTTGGGAAATTTTACCGGAACCGATAAACATGCAGCGGATGGAGCCGTCCTTGCGTTTGTCGAACATCGTATAGATAGGGTCGGAAATATCGGTGGCCGCACTCCAGGTTTGTCCGTTGTCCTCGCTGTAGAAACGGGCTATGCCCTGGTGGTTGGTGCGTGTGCCGTTGGGAAAACTAACCATGCCCGAGCAACTCAGAACCAGCACGCGGCCGCTCTCGCGGTCGGCCACGATACACGGGTCGCCAAAGGCGGCGTTGAGAGAGTCGCCGGTGGCGTTGCCGTAAGCATATCCCTTGGCGGCGGCCAGGGTTCTGATGCCGCTCCACGTAACGCCGTTGTCGCTACTTGTGCGGAAGCGGAGGTCGAGTTTGCCGTCGGCACCGCTGCTCATGCCGATGTCGGCGCCACTGTAGCGATAGTCGGCCACGGCGATCAGATCGCCGTTATGTGCCTTTGCTATGGCCGGAATACGATTGACAACATCGCCGGGTTTTGTAGTGAAAATTTCGAATTGAGGCTCCGGCTCTTCGTTTGAGCGGCATACGTCCACATAGAAATTGCTGAGGCTGATACCCTGATTGCTTCCTGAAAGCGTGAAAGAAACGGTGGCCTTGTCGAGACCCTCCACGTTGACACTTTGCTTCGTTCCCGAGGTCTTGAATGTCTGGTTGCCGCATGTCAGGGTGAGCTCGTAGTTTTTGTTGCCGCTATTGTCGCCGGTGTTCACAAAGTCGAAACTGTAACCTTTAATGTAATATCCGGCAGGAACGGAAAGGCGATAGGCCGTGTTTTGGGAAGTACCGGTGAAGCAGGCTACGTTGTCACCGTCAAATTTCATGTTGTTGGCTTCGCAGTCCAGTGTCAGGCGGGGATTGTCCTGCGCCGAAGTCCACATATTGCTGAATGTGCCTGAGCCGGCGAGGGCTCCCGTTGATGCGGCAATTTGGTAATTGCCTTCCGTTATGCCGAAAACGACTGTACTCCCCTGGTCTTTTCCGCCTGTCCAAAAGGCCAGCTTGCCATTGCCGCCGAAGTTGTTGACGGCATTGGCCGTTCCGTGTGGCAGCAGATAGTAACCGGACATGCCTGGCAGGTCTGTTGACGGGGTAATGTCCCATGTGTCCTTGTATCCTCCTAGTGCAGCGGCGTTTTTCATCACCACATAGGTTGTGCTGCCGTTGCCGCTGACAGTGGCGGGTGCTGCAAGCACTTTGGCCGTACCTGTCTTTTTGTTGTAGATTCTATAACCTGTTGTTTCATTGCCCACAAAGCACCACAGGTCGCTGTCCTCCAGGAAAGTAGCGGGGCTGAGAGGCCGGTTGAGTGCGATGTGGTCGGCCGTTCCGTTGTCGGAAATAAGATATTTTCCATTGCCAATGCTCATGGTGTACCAATAGGTGTCGATGGCAAATTTGCCATCGGTGATGGTAGTCACCTTGAACGGCACGTCGGCCCAAGCGGCCGCCGCGAGAAACAGACTTAGCAGCACTGTTTGAAGTCGGGTGATTCTTTTCATGTTGAAAATGGTTTAGGATAAAGTGAATGAGGATTGTTTTGTAATTATTTCTTGTCGAAGAAATCCGTTGGCTTTATTTTGGAAATATTGTCGCGCATGGCGGTATCACCCTTAAGATTTTCCAGTTTGTAGTAGTCCATGAAGCCCATGTTACCTTCGCGCAAGGCTTGTGCAAGTGCCTTGGGCACCTCGGCTTCTGCCTGAATGACCTCGGCGCGTGCTTCCTGTGCACGGGCAATCATTTCCTGTTCCTGTGCCACAGCCATGGCACGGCGTTCTTCGGCTTTGGCTTGTGCGATGTTTTTGTCGGCATTGGCCTGGTCCATCTGGAGTGTGGCGCCGATGTTCTTGCCCACATCGATGTCGGCAATATCGATGGACAGGATCTCATAGGCCGTGCCGGCGTCAAGTCCCTTCTTGAGCACGAGTTTCGAGATGCTGTCGGGGTTTTCGAGTACTTCTTCGTGCGATACGGCCGAACCAATGCTCGACACGATACCTTCGCCCACGCGTGCCAGAATGGTGTCTTGTCCGGCACCGCCTACCAGCTGGTGGATGTTGGCGCGCACCGTCACGCGTGCCTTGGCTATGAGCTGGATGCCGTTCTTGGCAACAGCGGCTACAGGAGGTGTGTCTATCACTTTGGGGTTGACGGAAGTCTGTACGGCTTCAAAAACATCACGGCCGGCCAGGTCGATGGCAGTAGCCTTCTCGAAAGAGAGATCTATGTTGGCTTTGGAGGCTGAAACCAGTGCATGCACGACCCGCTGCACGTGACCGCCGGTCATGTAGTGTGCTTCAAGATTGTCGCGTGTAATGTTGGAAAGTCCGGCCTTGTGGGCTTCGATGAGGCTGGGTACGATAACACCAGGCGGTACGTTGCGGATACGCATCAGGAAAAGCTGCATGAGCGATATCTTTACGCCTGAGACTTTTGCCGATAGCCATAGGAAAAACGGAACGAAATAGAAAAATACCGACAGTACGACAATTACGCCGACTGCAATAATTGCAGGAATAAGAGGGGCTTGCATAAAAATTGGTGATTAGCTTTAATTTATAAAAGTGAAGTTACTATTTGGCAAATATACTTATTTCCGCTGATACGAACAATGGCATTTCTTGTGTTTTTTCGCATGTTTGTATGTTTAGTCCTGTGAAAATGAAAAAATGCAGTAAGCCGGTGTTATCTGTTTCACTCTTAAACGCATATTCGTATCGAAGAGTCGGAACACGGATACGTGAAATTCAAATATAGGAGAACCTTTGCCGGGTTTTATATCCTCGTCGGCACACTTAAACCACTGTCCACAGCTCGTGGCTGATACGCTGTCCTTTATTGTTTTAGTATATACCATTCGTCAATACAGGCATATTCGCGATTGCTGTGTGGATTGAGTACTTCTATACAAATGTAACGTCGGGTGTAAAACTCAGACTGCCGGCTCCACTATCGAGGCGCGTAGCACAAGGCGGCTTTCGGGCCCCATATTGAAGAGAAGGTCGGCCATGCTCAGGTTAGGCAGAAAGCCGTTGCGGGCTGAAAAGACCTGATAGTATTCTGCGGGGCGGAAACGGCAGTCGAGGGCGAAAGGCACTTTGGGACGTATCGTTTCGCGCAAGTCATCTATGGGTTCCGCGCAGGTGGTTACATCTGTGTATGATTCGCTTATGCGTATGTCGGGTTGCAGGTCCAGCAACTCGCACACTTTTTCTCGCAGTGCTTCGTTGAAATCAACCAGATATTGGCATTCTTTTTCATAGAAGGGGCGGAAATCCTCGGCGTAATAGTCAAAAAAAGGACTGTTCTCATAAGCGCTTACTAGGGCTGCCCAGTGTAGGCGCCGCCAGTTGCCATGGTTACTTATGCGTATGTCGCGCGTACAGGGGCGCGCCATGCTGCCGTGCTCTATCGGTATGGTGAGCGGCAGCGGTCCGTCAGGGCCGGCAATGACCGTGCGGTTGCGGTAAGTCTGTTTTACGTAGTGATCGCCCCGTTCTTCCATAATGTAAGGGGCACGGTATATTTTCGTGTAATATTGCACCGGCGCAAGATAGGCCGAAGTAAGCATGACAGGCAACATAGGTAGAGGGAAAATGATAACGGCCTGCAGGCCGTCAGAAACTATTGTCCGCCGGTGGCGGATGGTTTGACGAACATGCGCCCGCTCCTGAGGCAGTTATAGAAAGGAGCCCGGGCGTCAATGGAGTAGGTCACGCAGACAATGCGGCCCACCAGCTGGCTGTGTATGATGATGTCTGTACCGGCGGCATAGGTGCCGGCCGCTAACACGTAGCGCTGTGTGCCGCATGTCACCGTGTCGCCCGGCAAGGCTGTGATGCGTCCCAGTCGCATGCCTCCGGCGCCTTGGATCTCAGTCCATACGGCTGTTTCGCCGTATTGCGGCACGCCTCGTCCCCAGCGGTCGGCGCCGAAGAAGCCGGCAAGGGGATTCCGCACGCCGTATGCCGTCCGGTCCACCAGTATGCGGTCGCCCTCCAGCAGTCCTGACGCAGGTAGGTTGTCGCTCAGCGAGAATTGTGTGAGGAGCAAGGTGCGCACAGCCAGCAGCAGGAGTACCGCCGTTACCGACGGCAGTACGACATTGCGCAGGAAGTGCCGTCGGCCGCGCCAGTGGAGCGGTTTCTTCACTTTGCCGATGTAGCGTTTAATGGTAACCATAGGCGGAGAGACGCGTTGTTGCTGCGTGGTTGGTCGCAGAAAAAGTCAGGCGGCCGGTCACGCCTATGGCGAAACTACCGGCCGCAGTTTTTTGCTTTATTTGATTTTGCCCACCCATTTGAAGAGGCGGTTCCAGCGCACTTTGCCGTTGAAAAGGCCGTAGTCAGGGTCGAGCGAAAGCCATACGAAGAGCGGTTTTCCCACGATGTGGTCTTCGGGCACGAAGCCCCAGAAGCGCGAGTCGGCCGAATTGTCGCGGTTGTCGCCCATCATCCAGTAGTAGTCCTGTCTGAAGGTATAGGTTGAGGAGGCTTTGCCGTTAATGTAGATATGCCCGTTTTTAACTTCGAGGCTATTGTTTTCATACACTCTGATGCAGCGTTCGTAAACGGGCAGGTTGTCAGGTGTGAGCTCGACGGAGGCACCGCGCTTCGGAATCCACACCGGTCCGTAGTTGGCCGTGGTCCAGTCTTTAGCCATGTTGTGGGGATAAAGCTCGTCGCCGCCCGAAAGAGGGGAGCGGGGAGGATCGGGGGCGATAAAGCCGCGTTCCACCAAGGTTTTCTTCACGCGGCCGGTCATAGGCATGCCGGCTCCGGCCTGCAGGTAGCCGAGTTCCTCGTCGGTGATGCCGAGTTCTTTCTTGGTTGCTTCATCGAGTGGCATGAGGAAACGGGCTTCGTAGCGGAATTGCACGTTTTCGGGCTGCGGGTTGGGGCGGCCGTCAAGGTATACGGTGTCGTTTTTGATTTCAAGCGTCTGTCCGGGCAGGCCTACACACCGTTTCACGTAGTTTTCGCGGCGGTCGGCAGGGTGGGAGATGATTTTTCCGAACTGTTCGGGAAAGCTTTCCACGTATTGCCGTCCGGCGGCGTAGCGGCGGGCATATTCCGCCTGCTGTTGTTCATAGGGCATGTCGGGCGTGAGTTTTCCGAGGGTGCCTTGCTGTGCGAGCAGGGCCGCTCCATAACCGTACACCATGCCGTAGAAATCCTGATCCTGACTTTTGAGTGCCACGGTGTCGCCCGAAGGATAGTTGAAAACTACGATGTCGTTGATTTCCACCTTTCCCAGTCCCTTTACCCGGCGGTATTCCCATTGGGGATGCTCCAGATAGCTTTTGCCGCCCACTACGGGAAGGGTGTTCTGCGTGAGCGGCATTGTCAGGGGAGTTTGCGGAATGCGCGGCCCGTAGGAGAGTTTCGATACGAGCAGATAGTCGCCCGTCAGCAGGGTCTTTTCAAGTGAGGAGGAGGGAATGACAAAGTTCTGGAAGAAGAACTGGTTGAGGAAATAAATGGCTACAAGGGCGAAGACGATGGCATCGACCCAGCTCATGATGACGCGCGTGGTCCGGTTTTGGGAGCGCTTCCACCAGGTCCAGGGGATTTTTTTTGTCACATACACGTCGTAGATGAGAGGCAGGACGAGAAGCCCCCACCATGATTTCACCCAAAGGAGGAAGAGGAGATAGAGGACGACAGCTATGCCGAATTTGAGGTACGCCTTCCGGCGTGTGGAAATATTCATCGGATCAGTTTTTACGGATGGGACATGAGGTTGGGAAACGGTCGGGCAATGTGCCTTCCGGCCTGTCAGAATGCGAAAAGGTCGTCGGTTGTGAGCAGTCCGGAGTGTGTGGCGGTGAATTCTGCCGCCAGCACGGCGCCCAGTGCGAATCCGTGGCGGTTATGCGCGTCGTGCGTGATGCTGATGCTGTCGGCCTCGCTCTCGTAGGTGATGGTGTGTATGCCCGGCACCTCGTCGCGGCGCACGGCGTCGATGCGCAGACGGTCGGGAGCTGCCGTCTCGGCCTCTGTCACGGTGCCGTCGGCGTTGACCACTCTGCCTTTCACCCAGTCGGTCTTGCGGTCCATTTCGCGGCATATCTGTTCGGCCAGAGTGATGGCCGTTCCGCTTGGCGCGTCAAGTTTGTGCACGTGGTGTGTCTCCGTTTCCGTTACGTCGTAGGAGGGAAAACGGTTCATGATGCGCGCCAGATGTTTGTTGACGGCGGAGAAAATGGCCACTCCTAAGGAGAAATTTGACGCCCAGAAGAGGGTGTTGCCTTCGTTTATGAGGCGCATGACATCGGCCTCATGGTCTTTTTTCCAGCCGGTGGAGCCGCTGACCACCTTTACGCCGGCTTCGAATGCCCGCACGTAGTTGGCATAGGCCGCGGTGGGAGTGGTGAACTCTATGGCCACATCGGCGCTCCTGAAGGCTTCGGACTTGAAATCGTTCTGATTGTCAACATCAATGATGCAGACAATCTCGTGTCCCCGGCCGAGGGCCGCTTTTTCTATCATACGGCCCATTTTGCCGTAACCTATAAGTGCTATTTTCATTGTTCTGACGGTAGTCTTTGAAAAGGTGCATACTGTTTGCGCAGCAAATATAAAAAAAAATCGCGTGAGTTAGCAGCCGGTCGGCAGTCTTTTTTGTGGTAGAGGATGAGTACAGCTGTTTTTTTGATGGATTTCCGGCTTTTTGAAGGCTTTCTGACTTTAACATATTTAACTTTCGACAACATTCCGGCGTGTTAAAATATAGGTTGTAAGTGTCGGAAATGGAAAAGTCTGTATTGGAATTCCGACGCGAATACGGCGAATAAAAATTCCAAGTAATGCTTTTCAGCCTGCTAAAAGGTGTTTTTTTACCTCGGAATAACCTTGAAAACAGACACAAAGCGGGACTTCCTCTAAGGAAAGTCCCGCTCCGCTGTTACAAAGATACAACATTTTACGGCCGAATGCAAGAAATGTTAAAAACGGCCCTCAGCCTTGATTGAGGGCATTGGCACATCACCTTTTCGCCGCCTGAGGTGCCGTCTGCTTTGTTAAAGCATATTTTGACATGAACATGAAGGATGTCTGCTGATTTCCGTAATGAGTTATGCATCACGATTTTTTTGTAGGCACAAATGCCCAGATCTCACAGTTTTTACTAATAGGGCATTCTAATAGGGCATTCTAATAGGGCATTCTAATAGGGCATTTCTCTTTTGCCCCATATACCTGTATAGGTTTGGTTCTATATGTAGACAAAAACCGAACCAAACCAAACTTATTTTGCACAGCCTATTGACTTGCAACGCAAAAAAATCGTAACTTTGCCGTTGATTGGGAGAAGTCCCATCACGACATTTTGAAAAAGAGGCGTTATGTCTTCTTCTTGTATGCGATAAGCGTAGGAAACTTTAATCACATGAGCAAGAGAATGGCGTAATGGTCTCCACGCATATAGCGTGGGGCTGTTATTTCCACATCTGCTCATAAAGGTATTCCTACCACCTTCGCATTAAGACGTGGCATTACAGTTCCACGCTATCTATGTGTAAGTTTTAAGCCTCATGGGAACTGTGGAGGTACAACAACACGATGGAAATAAATCGAATTATCATTGGTGTGCTGCTAATGTTCCTATTGCCCTATGTGGCACAAGCGCAAGAAATCAAGACGGATTCAATTTGTGGCGACATTGAGATTGCTACCAGGCAGGCTGATTCATTGCGAGACACGGTAAGCGATACTGAAGTAAGCAATGAGTGTGCAATGCACGAAAAACGTATGAGCGAAGTATGGAAACGTCGTGCCAAGTACCGCAATATCTCCTACGGTGTGCAGACGTTGAAAAGCGACCGCGCGGATATGAAAAGTGACATGGCTTTCGGCTTGTCAATCGGACGAACATATTACCTGCATAAGAAGCCGATTGCTGGAATAATGAAATTCGGGGTGGATTGGAGCCATTTTGATGTAAATTTTGCCAAATACCCCGATTTCCCTACGTCAGAGAGCGCCTCGGCTTCACCTGATATTGAATTGGCAAATTTAGGTATTATGCAGATTGAAGCCGGTATGGGTGTCGGTCCCTCACTGACCGTTAATCCAGTTGGTCAATTGAAACTGTGTCTTTATTTTCATGTGACACCCTCCTATTCACTGATGATGCAAAACCATGAGTTGTATCATCACTATGCAACATTCTTCAATGCCGGGTTTTCTGTCTCTTATAAAATCATCTCGATTGGTATTGAAAACCGATGGTGTGGTGCAACGAGTTATGATGGTGTTGCAATGCGCAGACTGGATGATATCTACGATGAGAATGGTAATTTTCATGACCCATTTGAAAACTTTGGAGTAAAAATGAAAACTAACACTCTCCGCTTTTATATAGGGTTTCGTTTTTAGTGAATAGACAACAAGTATAACAATTTTAATATGAAGCAGTTTTTATTTATAAAGCATCTGTCTGTATGCTTTTGTTTTACAGCACTTATGCTGTGTTCATGCGACAAGGAAGAGGATTTCGATGAAATCTATGGTAGCGGTTGTCCGTTGGCGGAAAACATAATCCCTCTTGCTGGATATCAGTACGAGCATAACGAAAAAGGACTCGTAACAAAAATCTTACGTATTGATAAAAAACAAGATGACAACGGCACGACAAAGACAAAACTTGTTACTGTGGCGACAATCTCATATCCCCAAGATAATCGGGCTGTAATGGTCTGTAGTGGTTTTTTTGGAACCGCTACCTACACATTTGCTTTCGGAGAAAACCATTTTGCCAACAGGGTCATCGAAACAGACGTAGAGGGGGAAAGTGGAATGATAAAATACCACTATGACAGCGATGGTCATGTTACCTATATTGATGATTGGGGTGAGGACTTTTTGGAAATGGAGTGGACCAATGGGAATCTGACCAAAATAAAGCAAGATGAAGGTGATGCCACAGCTGTGCTTACTTATGGTGATATGACGAACTTTACTACTTACAATATGTCTCCGTTCCTACTCGATGTCAACCTTGAGTCTATGTATTCTTTGGAGTGGTGGTACAATGACTTGAAGTATGCTCTCTATATCGGATTTTTAGGCAGGCCATGTCGTAATCTTCCTGAAACGATTGCTTTTTTTAATAAAGATAATAAAACCCCAGAGCACCGTTATTTTCACTATACCGATTATAACGGTTATGGCTCATGGTCGTTAGGGACTGAGCCATAGAACAGAAAAACTCATAATTGGCCATACGATTATAAGTAATCTTATAGCTGGTTTTAACTCTTCAGTATTGTCCTTTAATCTGAGTTGCGATTTTCAATCTCCAAAAGTAGTTGTGATTTTATTGAGTGACAGTACCTCGCTTGTTTCATGAATCGGATATGACATTGATTTTCTGTAGGGGTAAGCAATTCCTTGACAAATACTTTGTGATCATGGCCATCCCTCTAAAGTAACAATTGCAGGAGTTAATTTAAAAACGATTGATTTGACCACTTCTCACTTAAAAATCTCTCTGCAATCCCATGCAATTTCAGAAGGTTACCATTGTAGAGTTTCGTTTCAAAAAAAGTCACCTGAAGGTCCACAAAAAATCAAGCACTTACAAAATCTTTGTAAGTGCTTGATTTTTTGTGGACCAGCTAGGGCTTGAACCTAGGACCTCCAGATTATGAGAACGATAAGATGATATTCTGTAATAGTTTGTTTCGTTAATATTTACTGAATGTCAGTTAGTTGCAAAATTCGCTATCCTCTATGAAACTCACCAAATACCCCTAACTGAAACCGTTTGTTTACGCATTGTTTACGCAGAAAACTGCCAGATTGCCATCCGGAGTTATGCGAAATGTAGTTCCATGGTATGGTGCATAAGGCATAATGCCAAGTAAAAATGTATTTCCACTCTAAATATAGACAGTAAGGACACTCTGACACTTTTGACTCCAACTCTGACACCATACTTGTCATTCATATGTCGACTTAGACACCAACTTGGACACTTCTGAAACCAACTTAGACACTAACTCTGACACTTTTAGTTCAAACTCAGACACCAAACTTAGACACTCTGACAATGGTTTGGTGACTCTGACCCTTTCACGATACTTTATCCGATCAACATAGGAAATATCTAAAATAGGAATGTTTTTGGAAAATAATCATCATATAACGACTATATTTTGCTGATTTTTGATAATTTTGTATCGTAATAAGATTATACGCCATGTGTAAGGAATACATTAACAGAATAAAAATAGCTTTAGCAGAGCAAAATAAGACAAACCGTTGGCTTGCAGAAAAAACGGGCAAAAGTGATATTACAATAAGCCGATGGGTACAAAATAAAACCCAGCCATCACTTGAACAATTGGTTGAAATAGCCAAAGCATTAGAAATTAGTCCTAAGGATTTAATAAACGATATAAAGCAATGACTATAAAAGAACGTAACAATACCAACAAAATCAAGACAATTTCGCTTTTTTCTGGAGCAGGAGGTTTGGATATTGGGGCAATTATGGCAGGAGCACATATCGTATTCGCAAATGATATGATGAAAGAAGCTTGTATGTCATACTCAACTAATATTGGTAGCCATATTATAAACGGTGATATTAATTCTGTCATGAATAGACTTGACGGAATTGAAGATGTTGATATGGTTATTGGTGGTCCTCCATGTCAAGGTTTTTCCGTGGCAGGAAAGATGGATGTAAATGACAAAAGAAGCCAATTGATTTGGAGCTATGTAAAGGTTGTTTCAAAGGTTAAACCAAAAGCATTCATCATGGAAAATGTTAAGGCTTTAGGACTTCTTGATAAATGGAAACCGATAAGAGAAAAATTATTATTGGAGTTCCGAAACTTAGGGTATTCTGTCAATTTTATAATTCTTAATGCTTCTGACTATGATGTGCCACAAGCTAGGGAGAGAATTTTTGTTATTGGAATAAAAGGAAATTGTAATAATGTGCCAAATTGGGAAAAGATGATAAAGCACTATTCCCATAAAGCTCCAACTGTTCGTGAGGCATTGCAAGTGTTGGATAAGGCAGGATACGGCAACAATCCTAGTACATGTAGAGCGAAAATAACATTGGCATCAAATCCAATACTGCGCAAGTCTCCTTATGCAGGTATGTTATTTAATGGTTTGGGGAGACCTACTCGTATAGATGGATATAGCGCGACATTACCAGCTTCAATGGGAGGAAATAAAACACCCATCATTGATGAAAAAGAGCTATATGAAAATTGCGCTCCTTGGATTGTAACTTACCATGATGAAATTATGAAAGATCCTACTAAAGCAGCATTTATGGAAGCTCCTTCTTTTTTAAGAAGAATGACTGTGGAAGAAGCAGCAATCTTACAAACGTTTCCTATAGAATATAAATTCTGTGGTTCTCAATCATCGAAATATACTCAAATAGGAAATGCAGTTCCATGTAATATGGCTAAGGCTGTTGCAACAATGGTTATTAACGTTCTTAATGGTGATGAAAATGTAATTTATCAATCTAAAGAACATAATTTATTTGATTTTTGTTATGCAGAAAATTGATAAAGAAGAGGCGGAAAAGATTCTTCTAAAGACTAATGAAAAACCTATATTTCAAAACGATCCTATTGGAGTCTCTATAGATTTTATACTAAAAGGTTCTCATAAGACATACAGATATGTATTGGTTACGGCATTGTTAGCTAAGAGCGTCAATAAAGATGTTGATATTTTGAGCCTTCAAGCAAAAGATAGCTCCGTTGGAGCATATGATGCAAGAAGCCTATGTCATAAGGTAATAGTTCCATTTGAAAGGAGTACTTACCCTAATAGTCTTGGCGGTTCAAACGAACCCTTCTTGAATAAACCTGCCCGTTTCCAACGACTGGCTATGACTAATGCCGTTAGAAGTGGTAACGATTCGAAAATTCTTGAAAGTATGATAAATACTTTGTCGGAAATCAAAACAAAGGAACAAGCACAGATATACTTATCGTCAGCTTTGTATACCTTGCAACATATCTATAGTGAAGTTAAGGAAAAGTATTCAATTCCAGATTTGGAGATTGAGGATGAAACAAATCCTCAATCCATCCTAGACTATGTGAATACTCTCATTAAAAACTCATTTGAAGGTGAAATGTGTCCATTAGTTGTTGCTGCTATAGAACACCTTTATTATAAAGGGGCAAAGACTGTGGTTCCGCATAAAGTTAATGAAAGTGGGGCATCTTCAAAGGAGGTTGGCGATATTGACATTTTTGACAATGCGGAACAATTGGTGTCATCTATCGAAGTTAAGGATAAAGACTTTACAAAAGAAGATGTGGAACACGCTATTGCAAAATTTGCACAAGCTCAGATAGAAAAAAGCCTTTTTATATTTGGCAAGCATGTTAACTTTGAACAGCATGAAGTACATGAAACGGCAGCTGTACTCGGGAAAAAAGGATATTTTTGTTCAGTAGTATCAATCCTTGATTTTGTACGTATGCGTCTATATTCTATGAATGGAGATGTCTCAATAAATCAATTGGCTCATCTGTTATTGGAGTATGCCAAACAGATAAATGCTAAAGATGATACTATTGAATGGATTAAAACATGTACAATTGAATTTGGCTTATAATCATGCAGCAGATAAAAACAATAAATGATTTACAAAAACTTATCCAAAACGAAATAGAAGAATCAACCGTTTTGGAATATAAGGGTTCTTTTGCAAAACAAAATCCAAAATGGAAAGAAGAATTGGCTAAAGACATTAGTGCATTGGCTAATTCCAATGGAGGTACTATTATATTTGGAATAAGAGAAAAAGAGAGTGAAGGGGGAAATTCTATACCTAAAGAATTGCTCCCTATACCAAATACAGAAATGTCAAAAGACAAACTATCTCAACTTTTATCATCAAATATTCAGCCAAAAATTGAAGGGTTGGAAATCACATATATATCACATGACGAAGAAAGTGGTTTTTATGTTGTTTCTGTACCTCGCAGCAATACTGCACATCAAAATAGGCTTTCACATGTTTATTATAAAAGGAGAAATGCCACAGTAGAGGCTATGGAGGATTATGAAATTAGAGACGTAATGAATCGGAGCAAAACTCCAATAATTGATATTGATTTCACTTTGTTAGTCACAAAAATAGATGTAACTCAAAATAAAACTCCTTTTGGTCTCTTTACAGCAAACAAATAGAAGAAAGGAGTACGAGATATGAATACACCTTAAAATTTCGGGCTGTAAATAATGGGCAAATTCTTGCAAAGTATGTAAATTTCTATATTTATATTCCCCAGCAAATAGTAGAACAGTCTAAAGAATATGACTTAGAGGATGGTTATTCTGTGATATATGAGGACAATACAATTAGGGATGTTGTCGGTTTTGAATTAGGAAGACCCCTATATGGTCCAGCTCGTTATGACCCAATACTTCCAGGTATGTGCGACAGAAAACATTCTTTAAAATTGTGTATTGATGAAATTAAAGAAATTGTTAATTTGCCGTGTATCAAATATGAAATTCATGCAGATAATGCACCTACAAGATTGAAAGAAATAAAATGGGAGAAAGTTACGATTGAACAGCAAAGTAAGGAAGAGTACATAGACAATGTGCCTCACTTCGCGCCAAATATCTAATGACACAGTCCACAATTTTATGTAAATGGAAACAGAGTCCTATTGTATGTATTCCTTGGACCTGTAAAATAAACCGTGTCAGCAATATTTCTGATATGTTTACAACGTAAAATATGCATACAGATTCTTGTGTAATAACGTTCTAAGATAGAATTTATGGCGAAAAAATTTAACAACCAACATAAAGGAGATTATTTTGAGAATTTGGTTTTCAAGAAATTAAAAGAGCTTATTAAAAATCAAGATATACCTGGCGTATCACGGTATAACGAGATTTTTTTACACAAGCAATATGCCAGTAAAACTGCACCTGACGTTATGTTGAATCCAGATATAACTATAGAAGTATATTCTAACTCAAACAAGGAAACATGGAGTAACCTTCTTGTTGTTGAATGTAAAAATCACGGAAGAAAGATTGATAACTCTATATATCGTGAGTTTGTGGGGAATCTTTCTGATTATCCGCGTTCAGGAGTTCGTGGTATAATGATTTCGTCTGCAGGTTTTACTCAACAAGTGATTACATTAGCTCAAAGTGATAATATTGCACTAGTTGTATTGTCTGAACAGAGTGATTGGGAAACGATTATTTGGAGAAAAATAAATAGTTTTGAACAGCATCAATTTGGACATAAAGTTTTAACTGGTGAAGCATCAACTAGCTATCCAATAGTATATTCTGGAAATTCGTTTGTTACAGTTTCGGATTTATTACAAGAATGCGGCATTCCGATGTCAAAGGCATTACATATACCATTTATGGAAGATAATGTGATTTGTAAAAAAGTGGAAGATATTCTGCAAAATACTAAATACTTAGTAAATGAGAATTTTATAGATCGTTGTTTCTCTCTAATCGCTCCCAATTACAAATTTGATTTTGTTGAAATGCAAGAAGATTGTTTAGGCAAATGCGATTTCAAAGAACATGTAATTACTATTAATTCAACATTGAGCAAACATCGTCAAATTTTTACCATTGCTCATGAATTAGGACATATAGCTTTACATTCGTCTATCGTAGAAAACTTATTTTCAATTGAAGACAGAGAAAGTGACAAGAATACGATTATTAGTAAATCAATTTATGGTAGAATGGAGTATCAGGCTAACACCTTTGCATCGTACCTTCTTATGCCTAATATTCCATTCATGGCAGAAGTAAATAAGCTTTTCAAAGAAAATTGGATTACAACAGGTAGACTTTATCACGATTATCAACCATGCAATATACGAGATTGTAACGTAGTAGTTGGAGCATTATCGTCCAAGTTTAATGTGTCTCAAGAAGCGGTTATTGTTCGTTTGAAACGCGCCAATCTCTACATAGAAGGAGAACGTTGTAATCCTTTACATGAACATATGAGACGTAATTCTTGGTGGTAAAAAGGAGACTGACCAAACTGTTTCCTATTGTTATTACGTTGCAAATGATACTTTATGTGGCACAATATACCACTAATCCCACCCCCACCGTATAAACGAGCAAGAATATCACCAAGACTTTCATCCAGAAATCCGAATACCAAACGCCTTCATTCCGTCTGAGCATTTTGCGCATATTGGATTCATGTTCGGTAATAAGTTTCGTTTGTTCGGCACGGTGATTTGCCAACACTGAAGTCCAACTATTTATAGAATGGTCTATGAGTTGCCTAAGTTCGGTAAGCTGCTCGGGAGTGATGGTTGCCTTGAATTCCGTGTCTCGTTCTGCTTTCACAATGGCATTGCAGATGCCATTGACTATATTATCACAACTACCAGCTGCCGCTTTGAGCGCACCTTCAATGTGACATTCGGCAGCGATGGCTTTCTCCAAATCCTCATTGAACTTTATCAACGTTTCTTTTGCTTCTGGAAAAGGCGCGTGAGTTTGACCCCTTCGGGCACGCGGGACTGACCCCTTTGG
>NZ_BEWW01000326.1 GCF_002933955.1 Prevotella sp. MGM2 | reverse complement strand
TTTGACATTGAACCCCGCCGTGCCAGGACAAGGATTCTCAAAACTACAAAAAAAATCCCCTGCCGTATCATCGACAGGGGTCATTTTTATTTTGCCCGAAGGGGTCAAACTCACGCGCCTTTTCCACTCAACCGGGTAAACTGTTCATACGCCATGCGCTTGTAATCTTCATCCGCCCCGACCTGCTCGGCATCCCGCTTTCGCATCCCGGCAATGGAGTGTTGCGGGTAGTCGCAATCGACCACCGCCACATCGTAGCCTTTGAGGTAATAGAGGTAACTCGCCGCCAGCACGGTAAAGGTGGTTTTGCCGACCCCGCCCTTTTGGGTGGAAAAGGCGACATAAAGGGGTGTTTTCTCGTTTTCCATATTGCTTCCGTTCATTATTGGTTGATAGATTTGTTTATTGCTTTCAATCATTCTTTCCTGATTGGAATATTTCTTTCAATCTTGCTTTCAATCTTGAAATCCGATGCAAAAAAAGGGAGAAAAAACGTCCCCTGAAAACCTTGTCCCGATTTGTCCTGCGCTGTCCCGTTTTGTCCATCAACCACCTATTTTACAGCATTATAAATCACCGTTACTTTGCAGCGGAGTAACGAACCGCAGGGGACGCAGGTGTAAAACCGGGCTGGTGAACGCAGGGCTTACCGTTCCACGCTAACCCCAATCCGTCCGTGACGGATTTCGATTTTCGTCAGAAAATAGCAAGGTGTGTTTTGTATGCTACAAAACCGTTTTCCGTGCCTGAAAACGCCTTGCCCCTTGCGGGGGTAAAAATCACTCCGAAGTCGTAATTTTTTAATCCAAAGAAGCATGGAAACAAGAAAACCTAACAAGGGCGGTCGCTCCGCCCTCGCAGACCCGGCGAAGCATCGCCATGTCCTTTACCTGAACGACCGGGAGAACGCCCGCTTCCTCTCGCAATGGGAGCAGTCGGGCGTTACGAGCAAGTCCCGTTTCATCGCCGCCCGGCTGTTCGGCGAGCCGTTCCGGGTGGTGAAAGTGGATAAGTCGGCGGTCGAGTATTGCGCCAAGCTGACCGAATTTTACGCCCAGTTCCGGGCGGTAGCGGTCAATTACAACCAAGTTGTAAAGGCTCTGAATAGTAACTTTTCGGAGAAAAAGGCACTGGCTTTTCTCTATAAACTGGAGAAAGCGACTACCGAACTGGCTGTGTTGAACCGTCAGGTTATCGACCTGACAAACGAGTGCAAGGAACTATGGTTGCCAAAATAAACACGGGCGGCAATATGTTCGGCGCACTGGCTTACAACCAAAACAAGGTGGACAGCGAGGAAGCAAAGGTGCTTTTCTCCAACCGGATGCTGTTGAGCGAGGACGGGAATTTCTCTATCGGCGAGTGTATGCGCAGTTTTGAAATGCAGATGCCCGTCCAGCTATCCACCAAAAAGCCGATACTTCATATTTCCATAAACCCGCATCCGGAAGACGTGCTGACCGACCAGCAGCTTTCCGACATTGCCAAAGAGTATATGCGGAAGTTGGGTTATGGCGACCAGCCTTATTTGGTGTACAAGCATACCGATATCGACCGCCACCATATCCACATCGTGGGATTGCGGGTGGACGAGAACGGCAGACCGCTGAATGACAGGTTCGAGCATCGGCGCAGCAAGCAAATCACCCGTGAACTGGAGAAGAAATACAACCTGCACCCGGCAGAGCGAAAGGAGCGTGCCGAACGCTCGGAACTTAAAAAGGTGAATTATGCCGCCGGGGACGTGAAACACCAAATCGGCAATACCGTGAAAGCGGCTTGCTATGGCTACCGCTTCCAGTCGTTCGGGGAATACAAGGCTTTGCTTGCCGCTTACAACGTGTGCGCCGAGGAAGTCAAGGGCGAGATAAACGGCAAGCCCTATCAGGGCATTGTCTATTCCGCCATGAACGACAAAGGAGAAAAGGCGGGCAACCCGGTAAAGGCTTCCCGCATCGGCAAGTCGGTGGGTTATGAAGCGGTACAGCGCAGAATGGAGAAATCGGGCGAAGCAATCAAGAACGGGAAACTGAAAGAGCGCACCCGGAAGATTGTCGCCACTGCCATGCAGACCGCCCGCAGCCGCAAGGAACTGGAACAACAGCTAAGGAAGCAGGGCATTGACGTGGTATTCCGTCAGAACGACAGCGGGCGCATCTATGGCGTTACGTTCATCGACCACGACAGCCGGGTGGTGCTGAACGGTTCACGCTTGGGCAAGGAGTATTCGGCGAACGTGTTCAACGAACGTTTTTCGGGCGAAACCGGAAAGATGCACCAGCCCGAAGTGGAAATACCGCAGCAAGACCAATCCACGCATCAGGAACAGCCGGGCTTCACGCCGAAATCCGACATCGTTTCGGGCGTGGCTTCCGTGCTGGGTGCTTTCGGTGGATTGTTGGGCGGCGGTGCATCAGGCGGTGACGAGCCGCAGGACACCGCCCGCCAAAAGAGAAAGAAGAAAAAGAAGCGCACAAGGCGCATCGACTAACTTAAAAAACATTACAATCATGCAACAGGAAGATGATTTGAGAGGGCTTGCACGGGTCATGGACTTTATGCGGGCAATCAGCATTATATTCGTGGGAATAAACGTGTACTGGTTCTGTTACTCCACCCTGAAAGAATGGGGAGTGACCTTTGAAGTGATAGACAAGATACTGTGGAACTTCCAGCGCACCACCGGGCTGTTCTCGTCCGTCCTTTGGACGAAACTTTTTGCGGTGGTGTTCCTCGCCCTGTCGTGTATCGGCACTAAGGGCGTGAAAGAGGAAAAGATAACGTGGACGAAGATACATTGCAGCCTTGCGGTAGGAGTAACTTTGTTCTTTCTGAACTGGTGGTTGCTGGAACTTCCGCTGCCACACACGGCGGATGCCGTGTTTTATATCGCCACGCTGTCGGTGGGCTATATCTGTATGCTCATGGCGGGTACATGGATGTCCCGGCTGTTGAAAAACAACCTCATGGAAGATGTCTTTAACACGGAAAACGAAAGTTTCCAGCAGGAAACAAGGTTTATCGAGAACGAGTATTCGGTAAATCTGCCTACCCGGTTCTACTATAAGAAGAAATGGAATAATGGCTGGATAAATGTCGTGAACCCGTTCCGAGCCAGCCTTGTATTGGGAACGCCGGGCAGCGGTAAGTCGTATGCAGTGGTAAACAGTTACATAAAACAGCAAATCGAGAAAGGTTTTGCGCTTTACTGCTATGATTATAAGTTTCCTGACCTTTCGGAAATCGCTTACAATCATTTGCTTAACCACTTGGACGGCTACAAGGTCAAGCCTAAGTTTTACGTTATCAACTTTGACGACCCCCGCAAGAGCCACCGATGCAACCCGATAAACGCCAGCTTCATGTCGGACATTGCGGATGCTTATGAAGCCAGCTACACGATAATGCTTAACCTCAATCGCTCTTGGATAAGCAAGCAGGGCGACTTCTTCGTGGAAAGCCCGATTATCCTTTTGGCGGCTATAATTTGGTATCTCCTTATTTATCAAGGCGGTAAGTATTGCACGTTTCCCCATGCCATTGAACTGTTGAACAAGAAATACGCCGATGTATTCACCATTTTGCGCAGTTATCCCGAACTGGAAAACTACCTTTCCCCGTTCGTAGACGCTTGGGAATCAGATGCTCAAGAGCAGTTGCAGGGTCAAATAGCCAGTGCGAAAATCCCGCTTTCAAGGATGATTTCACCCGCCCTTTACTGGGTAATGACAGGTGATGATTTTTCACTTGACATCAACAACCCGAAAGAGCCTAAAATCTTGGTTGTCGGCAACAATCCTGACCGCCAAAATATCTACTCGGCAGCACTGGGCTTATATAATTCCCGTATCGTGAAGCTGATAAACAAGAAAGGTCAGCTTAAAAGTTCGGTGATAATAGATGAATTACCGACCATATATTTTCGTGGGCTTGATAATTTGATTGCCACTGCCCGAAGCAACAAGGTTGCGGTTCTGTTAGGCTTTCAGGATTACAGCCAGCTTACCCGTGACTACGGGGACAAGGAAAGCCGTGTGATACAAAATACGGTGGGCAACGTGTTCAGCGGTCAGGTAGTCGGTGAAACGGCAAAAATACTGTCGGAGCGTTTCGGAAAGGTGTTGCAGAAACGGCAGAGCATGACAATCAACCAGCGGGAGAAATCCACCTCGATAAGCACCCAAATGGACAGCCTGATACCCGCCAGCAAAATATCCAACCTCACGCAAGGTATGTTCGTGGGTGCTGTGGCAGACAACTTCGATGAACGGATAGAGCAGAAGATTTTCCACTGTGAAATCGTGGTGGACAATGAAAAGGTGAAGCGGGAAACCGCCCGTTACGTGAAGTTGCCGCAGATAATCGACTTCACCGACAAGGACGGCAACGACCGGATGCAGGAGGAGATACAAGCCAACTATGACCGTATCCGTCAGGAAGTCCGGCAGATAGTCGAGGACGAGATAACCCGGATTAAGAACGACCCGGAGCTATGCCACCTGATAAGGGATGAAGAATAAACGGCGAGGAATATTATTCCTCGCTATCTTTTTCAGGCAATATTGAGGATAATTCATCTTCAATATCTATCCCATAAGCCACAGCCATTTGCGCCAACATTATACCAAATGTACCTCTTAATTCACCTAATGTAGAATTAAATTTCCAGCTACTTATACAATCATAATTGTGCAAATAAAAATGCACCTTATTATTCTCATTAGTATATTGATTTAAGAACTTCCTACATGCAATACGCATTGCTTTTAAGTAATTATAAAGATTGGTTTCTGATGATATATCTTGTATCTTATCTGTTAAAAAATGTCTGATTTCAATTATTGAATGAATACAATGGTCAGGACATTCTTGTTCATAAGGATTATATAATACTCTTTTATCTTCTAAAAAACGTATAATTTTAATTGCTTTTGTACGTTCTGTTTCAGATGGATTCCAAGATACACCAAAAATGGGGCAACTTACGCCAGTTAATCGTTCTATTATTTCCCTGAAAATCATATAATTATTTCTTATGTTTTTATATTAATCAACAGCTATTCTTTGCTTTGTTGCTTTATTCGGTAGGCTTCAAAGCGCACCAGTATTTCGTGTAGGTTCTCCAATGCTTCCACAGCCTTGCCTATCGGCGGCATCTTGCTTTTGTCAAAGGTCAGTTTCTTCAAATCGGTAATGTACGCCGTAGCCACTTCGGGTAACGCCATGACCGCTTCGGCATCCTTGAATATCGGTGCATCAGCCAGCGACAAGTGCGAACGGGAGTTTTTGTTTAGCCCGTCCTCTATCGTCACCCGGTACATGGCATCCAAGAAATCTTCCGAATGTAGGTAATCGTTATATTCCTGATTGTGGTAGAGTGCCGACAAGTCGTAAACGTCACGGATATGCTTTGCCAGCAGTGCGGCTGCATCCTCATTGTAAGACAGCTTTACCAGCCTTGAAACCTTGTCGCAGATAGTCTTTCGGGGGTTGATGCACTGCGTTTCAAAACTTCCCAACCTGTAGGTGCTTATCAGTTCCTCTTGCCCGATACTTTCAAGAAAGGCGGTCACAATCGATTTGATAACCCGCTTGTCTGCCGGGTAGAACATTAGTTTTTTGTCCGGCAGGTCACAAGACTTTATTTCTACTTCCAAATGTTCTTTCAGTCCCACGCCTTGAAATACATTGTCATACGAGAAATACAGTTTACGGTAATTACCGCCCGTTTCCGACAAATCTTCCTTGTATATGTCACTATTGAGTTCGGCTATGTATTTGGAAAGTTTCTTGTTCAATGTCTTTTCCGCCTGCTTGGACGCACCTTTATCACCCGTGAACACGAACAAGTCCAAATCTTCCGAGAAGCGTTCTATCAGCCCGTAGGCTTTGGAAAGTGAAGTTCCGCCTTTGAAGTAGGTCTTATCCGCATATTCGGACATGGAAATATCCCGCAGTATCTTCGATACCCAGTAATCCTTTTCCACGTGCGACTGCTCGTAGCCGAAATGTTCAGCCGCCAGTGCGATGATTTCCTTGAACGCTTCCTTGTCCGAATGTAAATTCATATTTCTGTCCTATGCCGTTTTATAATCCAAGTTGAACCGTGTCGTGGGAAGAATGGTCTTTGCCATTTCCGTTTGCAATACGGTTTGTCTGATGTCGCCCAGTATGTCTGCCACCACCTTTCTGACACGTGGCGGGTAACTTTTTGCCAAAGATACGATTTTTTCCAGTTCCGGCAGACTGTACCCGTTGAAATATTGGCTTTTGACCCGGTTGTAGATGTCCTGTCCGGTTGTTCCGGGTATGCGCTTCATGTCCTTTATCGCATCGAGCAGCCGCAAGTACGGGACAAGGCTTTCATCCGGATAATCCATGCAGTAGGCTTTCACGCACTCTATATCCAAGTTCTTGAAACGGAAACGGCGAACCGGATTTGGAGTGGCTATCGTTATGGTTGTGGCGACCTGTTCGGTCAGCCCCATTTTGTTATAGACGTAAGCTCCCGTGATATAGCCGTTCAGTTTTTCGGTAAGATAACGGAACTGTTCATCCTGATAGACGGGCAGCTTCCCCAATCCTAAGACAGATTTCTTGGGGCGGTAGTACGCCCCTTTTTCAACCCGTACCAGTACCCCTTTGCGGCTCTGTTCGGAGAGCAGCACCGCAACATTGGCGGTCTTTTCCGTTTCAAACGACAAATCTCGGAACGTGAATATACGCCCGGTATCTATCCGTTCAATCTGCCCAAGTATCTCTTTCCTGAATGAAGCCATATTTATGTACTTTGTTTCTATACTGCAAAGATAGTATATTATGTAATTACCTGCAAAAACATAACAAATATTTTGCCGAAGATGTTTTTATTTCTCCAACTGTTGGTTGGATATTTTCATCTGACCCGGACAAATCGGGACATCGCAGGACAAATTCGGACACCCCTTGCCGCCTATCCAAATATAGCATATTTAGTCGCTACCTTTGGGCGGGACTATTCCCGTAACCGCTAAAATTTCAATTATTTATGGCAAACAGAATGACCCCGCCCGCAGAGGGGCAGGAAAAAGACGTGCTGCTGGTCTTGGATAAACAGCAGGGCAAGGTGAGTGCCGTTAAGGGTATCGACAAGGAGGGCAATTTGCAGACCGTGCCGCCGACACAGGGCGGCGAGTTCATGCAGGTGGACAAGAACAGCGATGTGTTCAGCAACTTCATTTCCAATTTCTTCCGCAAGTTCCAGGACACTTCCGGGCTGGAACTGTTCAGTGTCAAGGCTTCCGAAGCGGAGCAGAACGCAAAGGCAATCGAGGACAACCACCGGAACCCGACACCGGAGGGTGACAAGCGGGCTGAAATGCTTCGAGTACCGAAGCCCGACTTCCACGAGTTCAAGCAGGGCTACCGCTTCGACCCGGCAAAAATCGACTGGGAGAACCTGAAAAAAGTCGGCATCACCGCCGACACCCTGAAAAACACAAAGGACTTCGACCGGGTGATGCGTGGCTACAAGTCCCGCAACACTTACACCGTTTCGGGAACGGTGGGCGGCTTCTACCTCAAACCTACCGATGTCAAGCTGTCTTTCTATCAGGCTAAGGACGGCACGGTAGTACCCAAGCTGCACGGCGTGCAGCAGGACGAGAAACTGTTGCAACGCCCGTTCCATGAACACGGGTCCACCAAGCAGGAACAGGGTAACTTGCAAGGCACTGGCAACTTGGGCGGCATCGCTGAAATCAAAGACCCGAAAAGCGGCGGGCAAATCCCCGTGTTCGTCAGCCGGGACAGGTACACGCACGAACTGGAGTACATGCGGGCAGACAAATGGAAATGCCCCGATACCATTTGCAACGTGAAAGTCAGCCCGGAACAGAAAGCCGCCTTTGAAGCCGGGCAAGCGGTCAAAATGGAAAACCTGCAATTCAGGGACGGCACACGGCGCAGTGCCTATTTACAGGTCAGTGCGGTGGAGCGTGGCTTGGAGTTCCTGCCGAGGTCTGCCGTCCAGTTCTTGCAGCAGGGGCAGCAGCCCGCAGAACAGCAGGTAGCTGGGTTAAATGACGGCAAGGGCGTTGAGTTCAACGGTCATGTGCAGCCCGGCGCACAGGGCAAATCTCCCGACAAGGTGCAGCCGAAAGACGTTACCCCCGCCGCCGAGAGCCGGACGCAGGTAGCGGTCAATTCGGAGGGCAAGACCAACGAAGCCACCAAGCAGGGCAAAGAGCCGTTGAAACAGGGTCAGGACAAGCCCACCGCCAAGCAGAAAGAGAAACAGGATAAGAGCCTGAAAGCGGACAAACCCAAGAAGTCCAGAGGAATGAAAATGTAGTACCCACCTTAAAAAGTAAAGAATTATGATTGCATTGATAGCAGAGAAGCCCAGTGTGGCAAAGGATATCGCCCGCATCATCGGGGCGACCCAGCGTAATGACGGTTATCTTTCCGGCAACGGGTATATGGTGACATGGGCGTTCGGCCACTTAATTCAGCTTGCCATGCCGGAAGCCTATGGCGTGGCGAACTTCCGCAGGGAGAGCCTGCCCATACTGCCGCCCGATTTCCAATTAATCCCCCGTCAGGTGAAAGTGGAGAAAGGTTATAAGGCAGACCCCGGCGTGCTGAAACAGTTGAAAGTGATAAAGGAAGTGTTCGACCAGTGCGACCGGATTATTGTCGCCACCGATGCCGGGCGTGAGGGTGAGCTAATCTTCCGCTACATCTTCCATTACCTGAACTGCCGAAAACCATTTGTGCGCCTGTGGATAAGCAGCCTTACCGACAAGGCAATCCGTGAGGGGCTGGATAACTTGCAGCCGGGAGAATGTTACGATAACCTCTACCTCTCTGCCAAGTCCCGCAGCGAAGCAGACTGGCTGATAGGGATAAACGCCACCCAAGCGTTGAGCGTAGCCGCCGGGCAGGGGGTGTTCTCGCTGGGCAGGGTGCAGACACCCACGCTCGTGATGATATGCAGCCGCTATTTGGAGAACAAGCATTTCGTACCCGCCAAGTTTTGGCAACTCAAAGCCCATACCACCAGCGGGGGAATAAGTTTCACCGCCCAAACGACCGCCAAGTGGGAGCAGCAGCCCGAAGCCATAGCCGCCCTGCAACGGGTAAAGGATGCCGGACAACTTGCCGTGAAATCCGTTGAGAGGAAAGAAGCCAGCCAAGAACCGCCGCTTCTATACGACCTTACCACGCTGCAAAAGGAAGCCAATACAAAGCTGAATTTCTCGGCTGACAAGACGCTTTCCATAGCGCAAAGCCTGTATGAAAAGAAAGTGATGTCCTATCCGAGAACCGGAAGCCGCTATATATCGGAGGACGTTTTCGATGAAATGCCGGAGCGTATCGCCCTGTTAGGGCAATACTCCCGCTTTGCCGGGTATGCCGCCGGGCTGGACGGCACACCCCTGAACCGCCGTAGCGTGAATGACGGCAAAGTGACCGACCACCACGCCTTAATCGTTACCGAGAACCTGCCCGGTGAACTCTCCAAAGACGAGCGGGCGGTTTACGAGCTGGTAGCCGGGCGTATGCTGGAAGCCTTTTCGGGCAAGTGCGTGAAAGACATTACCACCGCCATATTGTCGGCTGGAGATACTGACTTCACGGTAAAAGGGTCTGTGATGAAAGTTACCGGGTGGCGTACCGTGTTCGGCGAGCAGGAAACGGGAGGTGATGAAGAAGCCGCCAGCCTGCCGCCGCTCCAAGAGGGAGAATATTTGCCACTCTCCGGCGTGGATCTGCTCGAAAAGCAGACCAAGCCGAAACCGCTGCACACGGAAAGCAGCCTGCTTGCCGCAATGGAGAACGCCGGAAAGGAACTGGAAGATGCCGACCTGAAAGCCAGCCTGAAAGATGCCGGGATAGGCACACCCGCCACCCGTGCGGCGATTATCGAAACGCTGTTCGCCCGCCAGTACATCGTGCGTGAGAAGAAGAACCTTGTACCTACCGACAAGGGGCTTGCCGTTTATGGGATTGTCAAGGACAATAAGATTGCCGATGTCGAAATGACGGGTATGTGGGAAACCGCCCTTTCCAAGATAGAAGCGGGCTGTATGGATGCCGACACATTCCGAAAGGGTATCGAGGTGTACGCAACGCAAATCACCACAGAACTGCTATCGGTGCAGCTATCTGTTGCTATTGGTGAAACCTGTCCCTGCCCCAAATGCAATAACGGGCGCATCCTGTTCTACCCGAAAGTGGCGAAGTGTTCCAACGTGGACTGCACGCTAACCATATTCCGCAACAAGTGCGACAAGCAGCTTTCCGACAAGCAGATTGTCGAGCTGGTGACGAAACGCAAGACCGGGCTAATCAAGGGCTTCAAGGGCAAGAACGGCAAGGCTTTCGATGCTTCGCTGGTGCTGGATGAACAGTTCAATGTCGGTTTTTCATTCCCCGAAAAGAAAGCGAAACCGAAGAAATAGCCTATCTTTGCCGTTGAAATTTCATTGTGATAGGTTTTGCAACTTATAATAATTGAAATTTTAGTGGTTGCGCCCGGCGGGAACCGGGCGCATTTTTTATACGCTCCCGCCAAACAGGTAGGTCGAACAGACCACCCCGTTATCCAGCACCCTGCTTTCCGAAAGTTTCCACAGCGAGCCGGATGTTTCGGGTCAAGCCGAAAACACGGTGCATGAATTTTGAGAAAAGTGTTAAATTTG
>NZ_BEWW01000325.1 GCF_002933955.1 Prevotella sp. MGM2 | reverse complement strand
CCGTATTGGATTTTTAACACGAATACTTGGAATTTGAATTGCAATACGGGGAATTTTCAGAAAAAACAGGGCGGAAAACAGCTGGAATATAGCCTGAAAACACTGAAAAAGCGGGATTTCCCCATGGAAAGTCCCGCTCCGCTATTACAAAGATACAACATTTTTCGCCCAAAAGCAAATTGTGTTAAAATACACGCGAATTTCATTCCGACTACCTGAAACGCTTCTGCAAGAACTTCTTCCACCATCAGCCTGCATAGCTGTGAAGTCCTGTCAGATAATAATTTACGCCGAAATAAGTCATGAGCACCGTGGCAAAAGCCAACAACATATAGGTGTGGTAGACCATAGGACGTTTGAAGCATCGCAACGACTCTCCGTGCAATGGGACGGCATAGACTAAAAGCGTGATAAGCGCCCAGGTTTCTTTAGGGTCCCATCCCCAGTAACGTCCCCACGATTCGCCGGCCCATACAGCTCCGACGAATATCCCGGCAGTCAGCAAAGCCAGAGCCGGCAGGAGCATAAGGCGGGACATGACTTGCAGGCTTTCTTCATGCACACGGTAACGGGGATTGCTTCCGTTTTTTCGGAGAAGCCGTACCGGAAAAGCGGCCACAGCACACAGAAAAGTAAAACTCAACAGTGAATAAGCCGCCATGACCAGCGAGACATGCAGGCTCATCCATGGCGAAGCCAGTACGGGTATCAACGGCGTTATATGAGGATTCATCTGTCCGATTGAAGCCACCAACAGAAAAGAACCGGCTATGATAAAACTGAAAGGGACAGCCATTTCACCTATTGCATAAAAACGTTTTAACCGACTAAAAACCAGCGCTATTGATTGTGTTAGCCAAGCTATGGTCAACATTGTTTCATGCGCGTTGGACAGTGGCAGGCGTCCTCCTATGAGGCATCGCAAGGCTATATGGAATGTCAGTGCGGCAAGACTGGCGCACAGAAGGAAGCTCCCCAAGAAATGAAACGAACGGGCATATCGGGATGTTCTTCTGTTCCTGCCCCACATGAATACGGCGAAAAAGAGCAGTCCGGCCGCAAAATTTAAATAGGCCAGAAAGGTTATAGGATTAAATACATTATAAATTCTTTCCGCCTCAACCATAAACGCTGATGGCAAACCAACGGCGCAGTGAAGCTTTTGAAAATCCTTAAGTGCAAGGATGCGCTGCTGCAAAGTAGCATAATCTTGCGTTACGGCCGCTACGCGGAATTCTTCAAAAACACGATGCGGCAACATATCCCCAATCTTTGCCGGCCATCCTTCCGGCAAGGGCTCCGCAGGAGCATACCAGCGGCTGTGCTCACCTTTGCCGGAAGGAAAAATCTTCAGCAACCGTTCTTCCAGCAAGGCGTCTATCAGTCCGAGACGGTCGTCAACCTCTGCCGCCGCAGCGGGCAGCCCTTTCCGCTCACCGGAATAATAGCGCTCTACTAACGGTTCCAAGCGATAACCATTCTTGAAAAAGTCTTTATAAGCCACGTATTTTTCCAATCCAAGCTGACGCCTTAAAACAGGTGATGACACTTTAAGAACCGGTTCCTCCTGCCACTTCTCAGGCCAAAACAACCAGCCGGTAAGCACCTGTTCAGGTGTAAGGCCTTCATAAGTCGTTGTTCCATAAAGTTTTTCGGTAAAGTCGTATGCCAATGTCTGCAAAGGACACACCCGACCATTGTACACAACGGAAAGACGTCCGAAATCGGCCGCCACGTCAACCGGCAATGCCGGAACTGCACACAAAGTCTGAGGTGCGGAAAGCAGCAGCAATACAACGGCTGTTGCCATGCCGCGGCGCAACAGCGGATGTAGCAACAAACGCCGGAAAGCGCCGCGGGATGAAAAAAATACACCGATGAAAGCCAGCAGGAGCAAAGCATAACCGGCATAACTGATTGTCATTCCCCATCGGTCGGCATACAGAGACATAGCAATGCCCCTCCGGTCATTATCAAATCCCATCAAGTAAAATCTGATACCACGATATTCCAGCACATCGTTCACGGCTAATGAACAACGCATCACATGACCATCGTCTTCATACAACGACAAGTCCCCCACATACTTCCGGGGGATACTCCCTCCTTCATGCCAATGCACACGAAACTTCTCAAGCCGTATCTTGAAAGGCAGATGCTCCACCCGCTTTGCTTCATCAGGCCCATGTTCAGCCTCATAGGCATCGGTAATCTGTCCCAGGCGAAGATCCATACGACCTCCCTCAGCCGTAAAATGAGAAACAGCCGCGCCGGTAAGAACCATACAAAAAGCCACATGCAACAACATGACGTGCCGCGGCAGGCGGCGGCAAAGAAGCGCGCCAGCACCGACAGCTGCTGTTGCTGTCCAAAATGCAATAAACCAAGAACTATGGTAAATGTATCGGAGGACAAATGGAGTACCGCGACTATATTCCACAAAGGTTGCCACAGCCATCACACAAACAAGTAGACCTGTCAGAATAAAAGAGATACGCGTAAGTTTCTGCTGCAATCGGACTTTCATAATACTTGCAAAGTTAAAAAACTTAGAGTTCTCTGCCACAAAAAGACAAAAGGTTTCGGCAACAAATTGTCATTCCCAAAGCGTCAGCCAAGTCTTAAACGCCGGCAACGGATACTTTTTTCTCTTTCACATAACATTTTTTGTACTATCCTTTGATTTCAATTTACCTATCTTCCAAAAAATATTTGTATATTTGATGTAGTCTTGGGTTAATATTTTGACTACAAGGTTATTTTTGAGAATTCGCGTGAGGATGGGCAATGGATAAGAAATTGGTAGTGTGTTTGGTTACGCTATATTTCTCACGCTTTCAAATAACTCTTTTACTTTGATGCAAAGTTAGCATTTATTTTTGGATTACGCCTCATTCCAGAGCGTAATTCTCTTTTAGATTGCCTTTTCCGTGTCGCGGAAGCGACTATGCTTCAACAAGAAAAATACGAAATAAGGATACCATCATATAGAGGCGGAGTTTCCATAACCACAGGCAAAGGTAGTCCGTGTTCTTATCAGCCGTGCAAGGTCAGGCCCTTCGGGTTTCGTGGAAAAATCTTCCGCGCCCCGAGGGGCTTGCGGTATTTTTCCCGAAAACCTTGCGCGGCTGGAACACGACCTTTTAAGCCTGTAGTTATGGGAACTCCGGCCCCATAAGCCGGAATAACAAAAAAATAAGATGGTATGTCAGAAACAACAAAGAACAAGTACACCCTTGAAACCCTACTGCCGTTGAATGTGTCATACGACAGGGATCATATCCTCAGACAGCAGGATGTGGATATGATTAACATACTCGTAGAAGTCATTGAAGGCTCACGCTCAATCCTCACACCTAAGGTCGGAGACAGGATGCGTCATGTTGACCGAGACGGAGATTTCTACGGACACGCGCTGCTTGAAAATCTCAGGGCTGACGGAATGTCGGTATGCCTTGCACCATACGTACCGTTTGTAGGTATCGGCGATCCTGATATATGGCTCAGCGTCAGCGGAGGGCCGTTCACAAGCATCGATCCCGCCGAAATGAAGTTCATCGGCTGGGAGGACGGGGTATTCAGCGCATGGGGACATTGCGGACCGTGCGCCAACGGAAGCGTGAGATTCATGGCTAAGGTCGCCAAATGGGAATACTTTGATCCGGAACCGCTCTATGGGGATTTCTCCACCGAGACATGGCGCAAACTCTATGTCCGCATCAATGATAATCCTGAATCTCGCTACCGGTATGTCGCCAACGGAACAGCCTTCCGTGACGATGCCGACTTTGACAAGTTCAAGAAGAACTATGAAGCGACAGTATTCAATCATTCAGATTCCATGCTGGTTGTATGGTGCTTCCGGGATAAGACCGAGTTCCTACAGGAAGATGAATGGAACAGACTGGATCTGCCCATGCAGGAGCGGATGTACAACGGACAACTCGTGAAAGTCAAGATAAAAAAAGACATGGAGCGCCATATCTCTACATTCTACCGCATAGAACTACCACCGATAACTTATTAAAACCATACGATATGCATACAACAACAGCACAAGCAGGCGGTCGTACCGATCTGCTTTCCGGTATTCTCGGAGTGGAAATCCGAAACGAGGAGAAGATAACGGCTCAGGACAGGCTCTTTTGCGAAAAGCAGCAGGAAATGCTGTACAATGCGCTCGAACAGATAGACCAATGGTACGGAATCTTCACAAAAGAAGCTGAGAAATACCGTGAAAGCCACAAGATAAGCTACAAGGAAAACGGCGAAATATCCTACACTGAAAAACTATATCCGGATGACAGCAACTATTCACATCACGAATTCAGACCGTTCAAATCCATCAATATGCTCGCATCCGCAAATCACAGTGCGAATCAAAACTTTGCAAGCAGGATAATCGGATATTTCAACCGCACATACAATGTGTCGGTACCGGTTCCCGAAATAGACGGCGACACTCTTAAAATGGGGTTCCGTCCCCAATACATGACTCATGTGGATACGGTCATAGAACATCTCGGAGGGCGCAGTTTTCGCAAGACAGCCGAAGATGAACTCATCAAACGTTTCCTCCAGCTTGTGAAGCCAAACCGTTGGAGCAAAGTTAAACCTGAATTGAAGGGAAACAAAATATCTTTTCCCAATATCGTGATATTCGACTCATTCTATAATGATTTTTACAACAAAAACTCTATGAATTATAGCAGCCATCAGAAAATGTCGGATTTCTGTGAAGGGATAGCCTTCGGTGCCGACGACGTGTTGTGTGGAGACCGTGAGATGGTTATGCGTTTGAATAGGAACGAAGTGGATACCTCAATATGGTATGACCTCACAACAACTAACGCCACGGGAATGAAGTTCTTCCGCAACGGGCGAATAGATGTACGGTTCAAGGACAGAGAGGCGGCAAGCCTGTGTTTCAACCGTCTACGCCTTGATGAACTGCGGTTGCAAGAGGAATAGACAATCATAACAGAAAACAGACAGCAGGAAGCACGGATATCGGCAACGGTGTCCGTGCTTCCCCATTTATAACAATATCCCAAAACGATCATGTACGCCATCATTCCCCAACAGATTCCCCCAAACAAGCGGGAGGAGATAAACGAGAAGATACTTTTCTGCATAGATTCCGGCAAGGACACCATACCGGCGGAGAGTATCTACAACTGCTATACCGGTATCGGAGGTCTGCATAACCTGCGGCGTAGCGACTACAACAGCTACAACGAGTATGCCGAGGCAAAGCGGGAGTTCGAGATGGGCCAGTTCTTCACTCCCCATGAGATATGCCGCGACATGGTGGGTATGCTTTCACCCCAACCGTCGGAAATGATACTTGATATGTGCTGCGGCATGGGAAACTTCTTCAATCACCTGCCTAACCAGCGCAACGCGCACGGGTTCGACATAGACCCCAAGGCGGTTGCGGTGGCAAGACACCTCTACCCCGATGCGGACATAAAGCAATGCGACATACAGCAGTTCACACCGGAGAGCCGGTACGACGTGATAATCGGTAACCCGCCGTTCAACCTCAAATTTGGTATCAAACTATCGCAGGTCTATTATATCGACAAAGCATACGATGCGTTGAATCCGGCCGGGATACTTATGCTGATTGTCCCCGCATCTTTCCTTCAAAGCGAGTTCTGGGAGAAATCGAAGGTCAGGGCCGTAAACGGGCAGTTCTCGTTCATAGGACAGACCCTGCTTGACCCTGACGCCTTCGCATCGCTCGGAGTCCGCAATTTCGGCACCAAGATAATGGTTTTCCTGCGTCACTCCCGACACATTGACATGCAGCCTTACAATGCTGACGATTTTGTGAGCGCGGAAGAACTGAAACAGCGCATAACTGACGCACGGGTGATGAAAGCCAGGCTCAAACTGCCGCTCATGCAGGAAACCAACTCCGTATACCGTGAGGAACTTGAACGGTTCGAGTATCTGCTTGCCAAATATATGTACGAGCTGAAAGCCCACAAGCGATTGAACCGACACATAGACAAGGCATTGGAACTCGTCGCAAAATTCCGCAACCAGAAACCGTCGGAGAACTGCACGCAGGCCAAGCGTGACGAATGGGAACGAAAGAAACTTACTCCGAACAAGGTTCTGTCAGTCATACGACGGTATATCCGTAATCAGGACACCATACGCCGCAAGGAAATAGCACTCGTAAAGACATCATACGGATTCAAGCTCAAGGCATACGCCCCAAAGATGCTTGAAAAAGATAAGCGTGCTGTTGTAAGCATGAACGACCTGATACTTGAACGCTCGGAGCTACCTGTGCCGGAGAACCCGACAGAGGCGAACTTACGCCAACATAAGGCCGCAATGCGGCTGATACGCAAAAAGCGGCACCGATATAGTCTTCAGAGCCGGACATTCGAGAGCATGGAGCCGCTGCCGGAACTGGTCGAATATCTTGACAGGGCGACTTTTGTGAACAAGGACATAAATGTGTGCGAGTTCACCAACCTGCAAAAGCACGACCTGAACCTCGTGTTGCAGAAACGGTACGCCCTGCTCAACTGGCAGCAGGGATCCGGCAAGACAGCGGCAGTTTATCAGAGGGCGAAGTATCTGCTGAAATTCAACAGGGTCCGGAATGTCATTGTCCTCGCCCCGGCAATCGCCACGAACATGACGTGGGAGCCGTTTCTAAGAAACAACCGCGAACCATACAGATTGCTGCGGAGCTATACCGATTTTGAGAATATTCCCGCCGGAACATTCCTAATAGTATCAACCTCCATGCTCTGCAAGCTGAAACGATATCTCATGAAGTTCATCAAGCTGTCGGCACGGAGGCTGTGCCTCGTGTTCGACGAGTCAGACGAGATTACCAATCCCGTATCGCAGAGGACGAGATACATACTCGCCATATTCCGCAGGGTAAAATACAAGATCCTTGACACCGGCACCACCACCCGGAACAACATAACGGAACTTTACAGCCAGTTCGAGTTGCTGTATAACAATTCGGTCAACATGACCTGTTGGAGTCCACGGGTATATAAACAGAACCGCGATAAGGAGATTGAGAGCGATTCCAACGACCATTACGGAGAACCGTTCCCGGCTTTCAGGGGGCATGTGCTCTTCAAGTCGTGCCATTGTCCCGGAAAAGCGACAGTGTTCGGGATTGAGAAGCAGAACCAGGACATTTATAACAAGGACGCGCTTTTCGAGCTTATAGGCAAGACAATCATCACGCGCAAGTTCAGGGATTTCGCCGGCGAGAAATATGATGTCAGGACGCAGACGGTCATACCTTCACCCGGAGAACGGGAGGTCTACCGTGTGATAATAGAGGAATTCTGCCGTATATGCGAGCTTTACTACAACAGTACGGGCGATACGAAGAAGGACGCGGGGCTTCGGCTCATGCGCCAGATCAAGCTGCTGATAAAAGCCTGCTCGGTCCCGCATCTTATTGAGGGATATTATGGTGATGAATATCCGGGTAAGGTCCATCACATAGGCCGGATGATACGCCGGACAAAGGGGAAGATCGCCGTTGGATGCACATCTATTTCCGCCTATGAGATGTATGCCGGGTACATAAAGGAACATTTTCCAGACAGGCCGGTGTTCACAGTGACCGGAGCCATACCCTTCAAGAAACGGCAGGCCATCGTCAGCGAGTTCGACTCCACAATCAACGGTGTCCTCGTATGCACGCAGCAGTCTTTGAGCAGCTCGGTCAACATCCCGTCTTGCAACCAGATAATACTGGAATCCCTGCAATGGAACATCCCTAAGATGGAGCAGTTCTATTTCCGCTTCATACGACTCGATTCAAAAGACAAAAAGAAGGTGCATTTCGTGACATACGAGGATTCCGTGGAGCAGAACCTGATGGCGTTGGTGCTCACCAAGGAGCGCCTTAACGAGTTCATCAAGTGCGGTGAGGTCAAGGAACAGGCGGAGATATTCAACGAGTTCGACATATCCATGTCGGTAATCGACAGTCTGCTTAGGCGCGAGACCGATGCCGAAGGCAAAGTGAGGATAAGCTGGGGTCGCCAGCTGGTAACGTGATAATAAAAGGAATAATGAAAACATGCAATCCGTGGCATCCATTCCCACAGGCAAAGGTAGGCCGTGTCCCCGTCGGCAGTGCAAGGTCGGGCCGCAAGCGGTTTACGGGAAAATCATCCTCGCCGGAGGCTCCGGTATTTTCCCGTAAAACCCTGCACAGCCGGGACACGCACCTTTTGATGCCTGTGGAATGGAACCCACGGGTTCCACGAAACATAATTATAAAAAATGGAAAGAATGAATCTCAACGAGGCTGAACTGACGGTAACGACGCAGTACATGATAGACATATCCCAAAGGACTGACTACAACATGACGCTGAGCGATTACGGCGACATGCAGGAATTCCTGTGCTGTTGCTCGGAACTGTTCCCGCAGGAACGGCATCCGCAATACAGATATATGGCATGGGACAATATACCGTCCATATTGATAAACCGTGAATGGCTGTGTCCCAACTTCTTTGATATAAGGGATGCTTTCGACCAGCTTGATGACGAGGATATGGAGGATTTCGAGAGATGGTGCGCCAGATACGGCTATGACCTGAGAACCGACAATCCGCACCTGCTTGTAGCGCATTACAGGAACATGTACGGCGACAATGTAAGCTACAATGCCGAGTGTTATCTGCCTGATACGGATAACGAAAGCAGTTCTTGTATCTGTTACCCCGAAGGCTGGTTCGACCAAAACCTGCTGAGGCAGGAGATATTCGGTGACAATTACGATTAAAGACGAGGAATCATGAGAATCAACCATCTGTCACCGCTGTATCCGACCGACCCGCGTGTGCACCATGCCTATTCGGAGATACTCAATATCGTCCTGCTCTCACGGCATATAATGGATGTCAGCAGGATGCTTATCGAGAGGAATGTCCGGCACGAGTACGGTTCGCTGTCCGGGCATTTCCACTGGTCGTTCAGGAACGACTGCTTCACACTGTGGCAAAGGACCGGATACAACCACCACACCTGTTTCCCGCAGAGGGTGATAGCCGTGCAATTCGGGACTATTGCCGCAAAGGATAAGGAAATAGATAACGTATCATTGAATTAAAAAAAATATTATGAGTCATCAGATAATCACAAAAATGGCATACAATGCCTCGACGCGCCATATCGAGACTTGGCAGCACTCCAACAATGTGTGGCCAAGGACCGACTGTTTCTATGCCATGGATGTCGGAACCGATGAAAAGATGTTTCAATTCATAAAACTTATTGCCGAACGTTCATGGCAGGGACGCAAATGGCGAAGACAGTTTGAGATACTATTCAAGGAATACCCCGAACTACGCATGGACTCGTATGAAAATGAATTGAGGGGCAAAACCTGGGAGGAATATTGCGCCATAAGACGCAAATATGAAGAACTGGCTGAAAGCAAACGAGGAGATATTGTAGCCTGGTTCAAGCAACTTGTGAAAATAAAATAGATACCATGAAAAGTGTGACAATATCCAACCGCGAGATAGCGACTATGGCCTTCGACAGGCTGTGCAAGGAAAACAAAACGGATGCCGCCATAAGGCTCGCCTATGCGATGCTACACTCACAGTCGATATGCCTCGGACTTGGCGATATGGAATGGGATATAGACCTCACCATCCAGAAATGCGGTGGCGAACCGAGGACAAACTACTGCGGATATGCTGCACGCTTCCATTTCTCACGGGAAACGGAGATGTCGGAACACAGATACCGCAGCATAAGAAACGAAATATACGGTGAATGATATGGAAAAAGAGAATAAAGAACTGACAATGGATTTCATCAGATCCGTAATGGAGGATTCATATACTCTTGTGTGGGTCAATTATGATGACAATCTAAACGAGAATCTTGATGTCATAGAAACTTGCATGAAAGAAAAAAGTGCAATGACCCTGTATGACAAGACCGATGACTGGTATCAGGATGCCAGATGGCACAGCGTCAGTCAGATTTTGGAGGATATCAAGTCAAGTTGTATCGACGAAGGCTTTGACGAGGATGTCGTGGTGGAATTCATGGATGACAACAGGGATGATATAGTGAACATTATCTATGAGCGTGACGATTCGGACGCACTTGGCGGCCTGTTGAAGAATACGGACGACATTCCGGTTCGGGTCGAGATGCTTTCAAACTATGACTGTATCAACTCGCATTGGTTGGAATCGCAAGGCGGATATGTCTATCCCGACTCGTATTTCGGCGATATGGTGGATGCGCTTAACCTTAATCCTGCAAAGGTAAAAAGGTCCCTGGCTGAAAAAGGGATTGCCGTGTATGGCAGGTGCCATTACCGGAAATCGCGTGACGGTAAGGAACTTGTATCATACGAGGATTTCCACCGTGAACTTGTAAACTCATGCTGTGGGGCCAATCTGCTGACCTATATCGGAAAAATAAATCTCAAGGAACTTTATGAGTCCGGTTTCTCGGTGGCAAAGGTTACAATTCCGAAAGACAACTATTGCGGCATATTCAGCTCGATGTATGGCGGCGGAAGCGTGCTTGATATGAAACTGCGAGAGGATGTAACCCTTGAACTGAAAATCGAGGATTACCACGGATATCGCCTGATGATAGACAACCCACGAAAGAAATATGACTATTCAATAGGACAAGTGTACGGTGTAAGCGACTCTTTCTTCGGTGATACAGTGAAACTTACGCCAGTCAATCAGGAAACAGCATAACAAACTAAATATTTTCCACATGAAAGATTTCAGCAAACAGATTGAAGATCTCCGCAAGGAGATTACCGAGGCGATTATCGGATTGCTTCGCAGACACGGACTGACGGAACTGGAATTTCCGGAGTCCGGCACAGTTCCCAACGCCCCGGATTCTGTATATGTCATATTCTTTGACGATGACGGAGACCCGTTCGAGTGTATCATCACAAAAGTTTCGGTAATTGGTGACTCTTTATACCTGACCGCGAGAGAAAAGCATAACGGATACATATTCCGGACCGAGAGCCGATTCGACCTCTCGGTTCGCAGCCTTATATGGCTCAACGAAATCCTGCTTGCGACGCAGGAACTGCTTGAACCCGAAAATGAACCATTAAAAACATAAAAAGTATGGCAACAGACATGAACAGGCATATATGGGAGGGATGGACTGTCGGAATGTTCATTTCCGAACTCGCCCCCATCGTGGAGATGATAATGACCGGACAGAGCTGGCGCAGACCCTTCACCTCAAAAGCGGAGCTTGCCGACTGGTGCAGGGAAAACCAGCCATTCTATAAGAAACGTATTCCGGCGGTGAATAACCATTTCGCAAAAATGTACAACCTCAAATGACACGGATATGGATATAGTGAATCTGATTTCGACAACCTGCTCCTGCGACAAGCAGACCGCACAGGAATATCTCGAAGCCGAGGTACGTCATCTTCAGGAATTGCAGGAACTTAGCGACCTCCGTGAAGATGACCTGTATATGGCTTGTAGCAATCTTGGCATAGAAGACGACTATGTGGAGTATTTCATCAACCGCGTGGCTATGGCCTGACGCACAAAATTTAACGATATGATCTACTTTCAGAACATCAACAGTCTGGCGGACCTGAAAAAGAAGTACCGTCGGCTCGCAATCGACAACCATCCCGACAAAGGTGGCAGCACGGAAACCATGCAGCGCATAAACTCCGAATTCGAGAGCCTGTTTGCCGTATGGAAGGATATCCCCGTGTCACAGTCATCGGATCTTAACGGATACGAAAACGACTATGGCGGAGCATCCGCCGGTGAATACACCCGGTATGTCTACAACGAATACCGGTGGCGCGGCAGCAACTACAAGGGACAATCTTCACAGGAGATTGTAGAGATAATACGTAACTGGCTCAAGGAAACTTATCCGAAATACAAGTTCTCGGTAAGACGTGACGGATACAGTTCAATACACGTCACCCTAATGACTGCCGATTTCGAGGCATTCACAAAAGAGTCAGGATATATCCACTGTTCTATCAATCATTACCGGATTGAAAGAGAACAAGGATTGACAGACCGCGCCCGGGAGGTGATGACCAACGTAAAGGATTTTGTCATGTCGTACAACTATGACGACAGCGACCCGATGACTGACTACTTCTGCACCAACTTCTATCTTACTCTCGGCATCGGCAAATGGAGCAATCCCTACAAAGTCGTGCTTCCGAAACTCGGCATGAAAGGCCCGAAGCCAAAGACTTTCAGGCATCCCGAAGGCGCAGCGCATAAAGCCGTCCGGCTGGCTCTTGAAAAAGGTCGATTCGACTTTGTGGAGAGTATGCGACATTCCGGATACAAGGTCTACGGCTCGGACCACTACGGCTCAAAGGGCGAGCATTACTTCTGGCCGAAACAGTATTCAAGCGCCAAGTCCGCACAGAAACGCATCGACAAACTGGAAAAGGCAGGCATAATCTGCCGGTTGACCGGATATAACGGCGGCTGTATCCGTTTCATCGGCTACACTCCTGAAACGGAGCGTATGCTCCGGCAGGAAGAACTTGAATACAATGAAGCCCGTGATAAATGGGAATTGGAGAACGGCCCCCTATGTCCGGCTTCGGCATAACGAAACAATGAGGATTTCTGCTTTTTATGGGAATCCTCAAAAACCTAAAAATTCTTATGGCACAGGAGAACATGGGCGACTGGATGGAATATGCCCGCGAATATGCGAAAGCCCAACGGGAGATGAAAATCGAAAAATGGGTCTGTATCACCATCGAATACCGGACGAAGGAACGGCAACGGGTTGTTTTGTTCCGCTATGACCTCCCGCGTGATGTATATGAGCGGCGCCAATGGGTTGTCAGATGGCGCCATGCCCGACTCCTGTGCCAATATCCCAAAGAGAACGTTCAGACATATTTCTCATATTATGACAGGCGCACCGGACTAAGCATGGATTTCGGCTCAGTCCTTTCCAGACTGTCAGCGGTTAAGGCTCAAATCACCATCGCCCGACGCAAGGAACAGGAATATCTTGAATACCAGCGGCAGAACAATATGTTCTTCAATGAAGTAGAAGATGAAACTCTTGCAAAGTTCCGCCGGAAGCTGCAAGCCAAAATTGGAAAATACGCTGAACTTGAAGGAGAGGTTATGCTATCGGTTCAAAATGTGAGGCTACAATATTACTTAAATCGTTTTTAGGGAAATCTCTATTTGTAATGTTCTGTTTCCCAAACTGACAGTTTCTAAAACTATCCTAAAAAGCAATGTGCAAAAATACACCTTGCTTTACAATAGAGGTAAGATCAGCTACGGCATTTTTGTTTTTTGTGGCGTTTCATTTTGGTTTTTTGCGCACCATTCTCATTGAAATAAAATTGCGCACTTGTAAATTCAAGATATTTATCAAATTCCGTATTGGGCAGTTTGTTCCAAAATGGAACAAACTGGATTCTTTACTTCTAATTTTTTATGGGACGTTTGGGGCAGTATTGCATAAAAGAATTGTTGGCTATGGTGTCCTATATTGAGAATATTACATCCTATTAATCTTCTCATTCAGGACTTCAAGTTCTGCTATGATTTCATCAAAGGTAGGAGCCTCTCCCATAACCATATTCATTACCGTACTCTTATAGTCAGTTTCCCAGCGGTCGCGGATTTCTCCTGTGGGAATAATTTTCAACGAAGAGCGTCTCAATGTGTCGTAATCAAATCCTTTAAGACCAATGAATTTCCGTCTATGCTCTATCACAGACTCATAAAGGCTGTCATCCGCCAATGCTTCATCCGCCACACCTGTCCTCATTATTCTTGAAACGTCATAAATATGTCTTGACATTCTTTCTATCCGGATATCTGCTGATGGCTTTGCAAATTCCTCATGAAGCAGAAACAATTTCTCCAGAAATGTGCGTTGTGGCAGGACGGCATTGACATCCACCGGATTGTCCTCAAATGTGAGTTTAGGTAGATTGTCGGAAATATAGGAACGTATTGCAACTGTTTTCACCGGCTCCGACATAGAACGTCCGCTGACTTCGATTTTGACTTGTGGAAGGACATATCCATTGCCTTCAAATATCGGCTTGTAGGCAACGTATATGGTTTCCGGATCAACAGTGCTGACTTTTGTCTCATGCACTGAGACGGTTATTAGGTCCGGTGTTATGCCTTGACCTATAAGTGCGTTCTCCACATCATTAATCATTGTATTCCTTACGAATGAGCATGATGCCCTGCGCAGTTTGTCGCTGATCTGATTTTTGGATAATTCACCGGGAAATCCGAGATATTCACGGCTTACAGCAATGTCAATGTCTTCCGACATACGATGAATCAGATCCCAGCATTTACTGAGATTTGTACCACCTTTGAAAGAGATATTATCGGAATAAGGCAGTGAGAATATCGCCCGTAACACGGACGTCACCCACCAGTCCTTTTCTACGACAATTCGCGACAAACCAGTCCTGTCGCTTACATAGTCGATTATATCTCGACGGTCATCAACCGTCAGATCTGTGAAAATCATATTAGTCTTCAAGTTTTTTTCTTACCCATACCGGTGCAAGCCGGATGTCGTGTTTGTAAATGTCGGTGGGGACGCTCCTCACGATCTCCTTTATTCTGTTCACCATATCGTCGGTTATGTTATCTTCTCCTATACTCCGTATTGCAGATACAGCAAGCATCATAATCTTGGAGAGAAATTCAAACAGACGGAATTCATTGCTTTCCCTGAATATGATGCTGCGCCCATTGGCGAGCCCGATTTTCTTTCTTGCCCCATTGGTGATATAGACTGCATTGACAGGAATCTGTGTAGATAATCCAAGTTGGTTCAACGCCTGGTCTCCGGTAGGTATTATCTTTACCCGGTCTCGTTCTGCAATCCGTTGGGCAATATCTTCTGCCGAAGGAGGTATGCAGTCAAGTCCAAGAACTTTGTTTGACCGTGGTACACAATATATACCACGACTGATGCGCATAATATCTCCGTGCTTGACCATACGGCTGAGCATCTGGCGTACTGCTTCCGGAGAGGCAATCTCCTCAAAATCGGAAGGAAAGAATACATAACCTTTCTCGAAAGACATAATTCTTTCGCGTACAATGTTTTCGCAGTTTGATATGTCTTGCCGTTTAATCATGTCACAAAATTACGGTATTTTTGTGACACGACCAAAAGTTGTCGAATTTTAGTTAGCGAAAGTAGCGACAGGCTGGTAATCTTCAAAATTTTTAGTTTCCCAACTCGTTTGTGAATGAGCATGAATATGTTGGGGAGTAATGAAATTCTTTCTGAAAAGAACCAGTTGTCAAGTATCCCTTGACAACTGAATTTAGCACACTATGTTGAAAGACGTTAAGTAGTTCCATAAATAGCCTAATGCGCAATTTTCTACAAAATCCCCAATTCGTGATTTTATAAATTCCAGCACATGTTCCAAAATGGAACTATTCGTAAAGGCTGTTATATTTTAGGGCTTGTTTAAATTACTTAGCAACTGTTTGTTCGCTATTTTTCATATACTCAGTTAGAACTTCTCTTGCGTAATAATAGCCACGTTCCTTAAAGCGATTCCAAAAAACAAGCCAAGGAATTATTAAGAAATAATATCTCCAATCATCAAAATGAGACCATAATAAAAATAGTGTCACAATCGTAAATGCTGTCAGCAGAACTCTCGAAAAAGCATATTGTGCGCTAAAAACTGGTATGCGGCAATCCTTATTACCATTACATGCTCGCTTTGCAATAGAGAATAATTCCCCTGTTGTTGGCGATTTACTATGAGCATCTTTTTTCAGCCGTTCGATTATCGCAGTTGCATTATATAACCGAACTTTACTTATACCCGTATATTTCTTCTTTTTGTTTATGGTTAATAATTTGTCTGATGGTTTACCTCCAATTGTCCAAAACCAAAAACTTTCCAAAAGACTACTGACAGCATTAATAAAGTAACCAACTACAAATGCAGCTGCTATGTAAGCGATACTGTAATCCTCATTGTAACTTATGTCAAATGCGTATAATGAGGCAATAAGAGTAAAGTAACCTATGATAATTCTTGAAAGTAGATCGTAATAGTTGAATTCCATATTATATTAAAGCATTTACATAAACACCGTTATCACCTATAATAGCTTGTACAAATGGTATGTTTTGCAAGAGATGATCCGTACTCATTTCATCAAACTGTTTTTTATCCAAGGTGCTGGGAGTATTAGAACCAGATGGATGAGAGTGCCATTCTCCAAGATATCTAACCTGATAGTATGTTTTAAGGTTGATTGAGTCCTGAACTTCTTTAAGGCCATTGCAGCCACGCACAAATGATGTCGGCCCATGTTTACTGTCAATTGGTGCTGGATGAGAATGTAGCACATAGATTATTTGTCTATCTTTATCATAACATCCAAAAAAGACACCACCTGTTTCAAGTGTGCCAGATGACAATCGTTGTTCTTTCATGATTGATATTACATCATTTATTATATACACCTTAACACCGTTAATATCGAACAACTGCCAGTCCGATAGCGGAATATTAATATAGTCTACAACACTATTACCTGCACTTATACGCCATATTGCAATTTTTGCATCATTGGAGGCATACAATTTTTTTAGTTGTTGCGATGCAATACTTGCCAACAGTCCGACATTGTCATAGTCTATTATTGAAGATTCTGCCCGACAACTGAAGCTGTTTGTTCTTTGTTTTTCTGAAACTGACAAATGATCATTTAACCGCTCATCAACAATAAGCATCCGATAATAAGTCATTTCCAAAAGATCAAGTCGATATTTACGCTCTGTATCTTCATATAGTAATACCAGCTCCGTCCCTTTAGGATTAAGGAAGACACTACTTCTTCTTGCATCGCCATAGCTATTGTCCAATGCTAAATTTCGTTCTACAGCTATTGATGTACTGGCATCAATAATTAAATCGGCATTTTCAAAGGCTCTCTGTTTATGGAAAAGGCGCGTGAGTTTGACCCCCTCGGGCACGCGGGATTTGACCCCTCG
>NZ_BEWW01000324.1 GCF_002933955.1 Prevotella sp. MGM2 | reverse complement strand
CGTATCGGAATTTTAACTCGAATACTTGGAATTTAAATTGCAATACTTGGATTTTAGAGTGAAAATACGGCGTTTCCTTCATGAAAAAGGCCTGAAAAACACTGAAAAAGCGGGACTTCTCCATGGAAAGTCCCGCTTGGCTGTTACAAAGATAATATAAATTACGCCCAAAAGCAAGAAATGTTAAAACGCACGGGGACAGTTTTCACCGTCCTCTTCAGTTTTGGTCGTAAGCATGTTTGGGGTAGTCGGTGGTGTAGTGCAGGCCACGGCTTTCCTTGCGCTCTATGGCCTGACGCGTTATGAGATAGCCCACATTTATCATGTTGCGCAATTCGCAAATGTCTTTCGTAGCCTTCACGCGTTTGAAGAGTTCCTCTGTTTCCTCGTAAAGGAGGTCAAGGCGCGTCCAGGCCCGCTTGAGGCGCAGGTCGCTTCTCACAATGCCTACGTAGGACGACATGATTTGTCCCACTTCGCGCACATCCTGTGCAATGAGCACTTTCTCCTCGTTCGAGAGCGTCCCCTCGTCGTTCCATTCGGGCACATCCTCATTGAAGGCATATTCCGCTATATGTTCCAAGGAATGGCGGGCTGCCGCTTCGGCATATACCACGGCCTCGATGAGCGAATTGCTGGCCAGCCGGTTGCCGCCGTGCAGTCCGGTGCGCGAACACTCGCCAATGGCGTAAAGGCGGCGTATGCTTGAGCAGGCGTTGAGGTCCACGGCTATGCCGCCGCACAGATAGTGGGCGCAGGGAGCCACGGGAATGTACTGCCGGGTGATGTCTATGCCCATCGAGAGACATTTGGCGTAGATGTTGGGGAAATGCCGCTTTGTCTCCTCAGGGTCTTTGTGCGTCACGTCAAGGCATACGTGGTCCAGGCCGTGTTTCTTCATCTCCTTGTCGATGGCACGCGCCACGATGTCGCGCGGAGCCAGCGAGAGGCGCTTGTCATACTTCTGCATAAACTCTTCGCCGTTGGGCAGGCGCAGGATGCCGCCATAGCCGCGCATGGCCTCGGTGATGAGATAGGCAGGGTGAGTTTCGCCATGATGATGGAGAGCCGTTGGATGGAACTGTATGAATTCCATATCCCTCACCGTAGCTTTGGCACGGTAGGCCATGGCTATGCCGTCGCCGGTGGCAATGTCGGGATTGGTGGTCGAGGCATACACGGCACCGCATCCTCCGGTGGCCAGTACGGTGACACGTGAAAGTATGGTGTCGATCTTCTTCGTGTCAGGGTCGATCACGTAGGCGCCGTAACACTCTATGTCCGGCGTGCGCCGTGTCACTTCTATGCCCAGGTGGTGCTGCGTGATGATTTCAACGGCAAAATGATTCTCCAGAAGCGTAATGCCGGGACACTGCCTCACGGCCTCGATGAGTCCGCGCTGTATTTCATATCCCGTGTCGTCAGCGTGGTGCAGTATGCGGAATTCGGAATGGCCGCCTTCACGGTGCAGATCAAACGAGCCGTCGGCACACTTGTCGAAGTTCACCCCCCACTGCAACAGGCGGCGGATGCCGTCGGGAGCATTCCTCACCACCTGCTCTACGGCGCTCGAATTACTGATATAGTCGCCGGCCACTATCGTATCCCTGATATGCTTCTCAAAATCATCCACCTTCAAATCAGTTACCGACGCAATGCCTCCCTGAGCCTTGGCGGTGTTAGCCTCCTCCACGGTGGTCTTGCACACAAGAGCCACCTTACCTTTACCGGCCGCAGCCACCTGCAGGGCATAACTCATGCCGGCCACGCCCGAACCGATTACCAAGAAATCGAATTTACGTATCATTTTAATATTTTGCTAGTTTGGGCGCGAAGTTACGCAAGTTTTTCGATAAAATAAGGTTTGTTAGTGATAAAAGGTTTACCTTTGCGGCTGAAAACGGTAAGGTATTCCGATGAACATAACCCTGAAAAACAGGAAGTAGTGACATCCGCAACCAACCATTGGCCGAAAAAACATCCGCTGCCTTCCGATTTTTCCCGAAACCGTCAGAACACAATATCAATTAATCATCATAATCAATGAACAAGTTCAAATCATTACTGCTGTTGCTGGTAGCCCTGCTCGTGTTGCCGGCAATGGCACAGCAGCTTCCGCAGCTGCCAATGGACAAGGCTGTCAGATACGGCAAGCTCCCCAACGGGTTGACTTATTACATCCGCCACAACGCCCTGCCTGAAAACCGCGCCAACTTTTACATCGCACAAAAAGTAGGTTCGGTACAGGAAGAAGACAACCAACGCGGTTTGGCACACTTCCTCGAGCACATGTGTTTCAACGGCACCGACAACTTCCCCGATGACAGACTCCTGAAATATTGCGAGGGCATCGGCGTAAAGTTCGGCCTCAACCTCAACGCCTACACCTCGACGGACGAAACGGTATACAACATCGATGATGTGCCCGTAACGGAAAATAACGTAGACTCCTGCCTGCTCATCCTCCGCGACTGGGCCGACGGACTCACACTCGCCACCAAGGAAATAGACAAGGAGCGCGGCGTTATACATGAGGAATGGCGCATGCGCAGCAGTGCCTCAAGCCGCATCTTCGAGCGCAACCTGCCCGCCCTCTACCCCGGCTCACGCTACGGCTACCGTTATCCCATCGGAACCATGGAGGTTATCGACAACTTCAAGCCGGAAGAACTACGCGCCTACTATGAAAAATGGTACCGCCCCGACTTGCAAGGCGTTATCGTAGTCGGCGACATTGACGTAGAGAAGGTGGAAGCCAAAATAAAAGCTCTCTTCTCGCCAATCGTAATGCCCGAAAATGCAGCCGCCTACGAACATTATCCCGTACCTGCCACCTCTGAACCTATCTATATCATAGACAAGGACAAGGAGCAGGCCCGTGCCATTATTCAAGTAATGTTCAAACACGACCCGTTGCCAGAGGAATTGAAGAATACACCCATGTTCCTCGCAGCCAACTACATGAACAGCGTAGCCGCTTCGATTCTCAACGCCCGTCTGGGAGAAATTTCCCAAAAACCGGAATGTCCCTTCATCGGTGCCGGCGGTCAGGACGACAACTACATGATTTCAAAGACGATGGATGCCTTTACCGTGGGCATACTGCCAAAACCCGGTAAAGACGCAGAGGCTTTACAGGCTGTCATGGAAGAAATCGAACGCATCAACCGTTTCGGTTTCACGGCTACGGAGATTATCCGTGCCCGCGAAGAATTTCTGAGCGGCATGGAACGTATTTACGACAACCGCGAGAAGCAGAAAAACAGTTTCTACGTGCCGCAGTACGTGCGTCACTTCCTCGAAGGCGATCCTATACCCGACATCGAAACGGAATACAATACCTATAAGATGTTGGCCCCCAACATTCCTGCTGAAGCCATTTCGGCCGTATTCAAAGAGTACACGGCCTCAACCGACACCAACTTTGTGTGTCTGGCTATGTATCCGGAAAAAGAAGATGTAGCCGTTCCCACCGTGGAGCAGTTCAAAAATGCCGTAGCTGCCGCCAAAGCCGCGCAGCTTGAGGCTTACGTGGACAATGTCAAGGATGAGCCTCTCGTACCGCAATTGCCAAAAGCCGTAAAAATAAAGAAAGAAAACGCGGCAGACTTCGGCTACACTTGCTGGACATTGGGCAACGGCGCCCGTGTATTCTTCAAGAAAACGGATTATAACGATGCTGAAATCCTCTTCTCTGCAACGAGTTTCGGCGGCCAAAGTCTTATTCCCGCCAAGGAACACATCAACGCATCCTTATTGGAAAACGTTATCGGTTCGACCGGTTTGGGCAACTTCACCTCAACGGAACTCGAGAAAAAGCTTGCCGGCAAACAGGCCAGCGTGAAAGTTTCCCTTGGAGAGATTACCGACAACCTCAGCGGCAGCTCAACTCCCAAAGACCTCCGCACGCTTTTCGAACTGATATATCTGCGTTTCCAGAAACCGGCCAACGATGTTGACGGTTACAACAACACGATAGCTTATCTCAAGACGGCACTTGAAAACGCCGACAAGCAACCCATGACGGCGTTCAGCGACTCCATCAGCGCTACAATCTTCGGTCACAACCCGCTTAAGAAACGCCTCCACGTAGAGGATTTGGCACAGGCCAACTACGAAACCATCAGGCAACTCTATTCCGAGCGTTTCCAGTCGGCAGGCGACTTCGACTTCTTCTTCACCGGCGCCATCGACATTGATTCGCTCCGTGCCTTCACCGAGCAGTACATCGCACCCCTGCCCGGGCTGAAGAAGCGCGAGTCATACAAAGACCGTAAGCTATATCCCGTGGAAGGCTCTGTAAACAACCACTTCAAGCGCAGTATGGAGACGCCTCAGGCCATACTCATACAGGTATGGAACGGCGACTTGAAATATAACATGAAGAATGCCGTTGTGCTCAACGCCCTTGGCGAAATTCTCACACAGCGCTACCTCAAGAGCATCCGCGAGGACGCCGGCGCGGCCTATAGTGTCGGAGCTTCCGGCGGCGCTGAGTTTGGTGTACGCGACATGTATATGCTCCAGATATACTGCCCCTTCAAACCGGCTCTGCGCGACTCCGTACTGCTGCTTATGCAGGAGGCAATTGATGATATTGCGAAAAACGGAGTGACTTCTGAGGAGCTTGACAAGGTCAAGAAATTCGAAATCAAGAATTATGCCGACAATCAGCGCAAGAACAGCTATTGGCAAGGCCTTATCTCAACAAAAGTACGCTGGAGCAAAGACGAGCAGACCGGCTATGAAGACACGGTCAACGGTATTTCATCGGACGATATCAGACAATTTGTCAACGGCGTTATGCTGAAGCAGAAAAACTGCATTACCGTGAGCATGCTTCCTACTGATATGAGCGAAAAATAGAATACATGCAAAGCGGCATTGTCTGCCTTGTCACTTACGGGCGGCTTCCATATTCTCAGGAAGTCGCCCGTCTTTTTTACCATATCTGACGGTATACTTTCCGGAAAATAGGAATGGAACATTCAAAGGCAGGCGGAAAGCCGATGGTCCGTTGTGCATGGTGGAATCCGATATTTTCAGTATTAAAAAAGCCGGATGACCTCAACAAGCAGGTCATCCGGCAAATGTCAGGCGTATCTTCCGCCTTGTGCTGATTACTTCAAATTAGGATTGATTTCGCCCCACTTTGAAATTTCGGGCACAATGCCCAAAGTCACGAGCTCATCGCGCATTTTGCAGAGATGTGTGTAGCTGGCGTCGAGTTTGGCTATTTCCTCCGGCGTGCCTTCGGGCATCGTGTAGTGACAACCTGTTTCGTCGAGAACAGTGTTCATAGCCATCATGATGTGGTTGTACTTTTCGTTGTTAACGAAAGTGCCGGCAGGGAAACGGAACTTCTCTCCACCCATCACCGAGCGGATCATTTCCACCGAGAGGTAAGAGGGGCTCTGGAAAGAAGAGCGGCGGCGCAGTTCGATGATTTTGGCACCACCCTGGGTCACATCCTTTTTCATCTGTTCCCATTCAGCTTCAGGAAACTCTTCCGTGCCGATGATGTCCGTCAGATTACGGCCGGCCACTTTCACGGCGCTGCCGAACACTGCCATCTGCTCTCCGTGACCGCCATAAGTGGCGCAACCGGTAATTTCCGTCTGCATCACACCGAACTTCTTGGCCAGTGCGCTCTGAAGGCGTGTGGTGTCGAGAGCTGCGAGTGTGGTCACCTGTGAAGGTTTCAGGCCGGAGTGGAGCAATGTTACCAGACCGGTCAGATCGGCAGGATTAAAGATGATGACAACGTGCTTCACATCAGGGCAGTAGGTCTTGATGTCCTTGCCGAGCTGTTCGGCAATCTCGCAGTTGCCCTTGAGCAGGTCTTCACGCGTCATACCTTCCTTACGCGGAGCGCCACCGGAAGAGATGATGTATTTGGCGTTGGTAAAAGCCTCCTTGATGTCGGTTGTAGCCACAATGTTCACATTGTCGAAGCCGCTCTGACGCATTTCCTCAGCCACACCTTCGGCCGAGAAAACATCGTAAAGGCAAATGTTGTTTGTCAGCCCCATCATCAAGGCCGTTTGCACCATGTTGCTGCCAATCATGCCGGCAGCGCCAACAATCACAAGTTTGTCATTTGTTAAGAATGCCATAGTCTAAATAAAAATATGATATAAAACTTTAATGATAATCGTTATCCGCAATTGCGCCCGCGCCGAAAGCCCCTTTTTTCACCGGAAACATAGGAGCCGCAAGACAAGCTACAGGCAGACGTCCGAAAACTTTTCTTTGCAAATTTACAAAAAACCTTTTTCTCCGTGTCATCGCGCCATCGCTTTTTTCTATTAATAAATCTTTAAAATTACGCCTGAAGACAGCGGCCCTCTTTCCTGTTTCCCCACCGGCAGACACAGCTCTACCATCGATGCGTGTCCGATACCGTACAGCCTGTTTTTAACACTATTTGCTTTCGGCCGTAAAATGTTGTATCTTTGTAACAGCGGAGCGGGGCTTTCCAATGGGAAGTCCCGCTTTTTCAGTGTTTTTCAGACGTTTTCGAGCCATTTGTCATCGTATTTTCACTAGAAAATCCCCGTATTGCAATTTAAATTCCAAGTATTCGAGTTAAAATTCCGATACGGACTTTTTC
>NZ_BEWW01000323.1 GCF_002933955.1 Prevotella sp. MGM2 | reverse complement strand
AAATATTTTTAAGAAACAACACAGGGCAACTTTTAAAACAATAAAAAACTTTTTTTAACAAAGTCATGAGCATTTCAAATCAAGAGAAAAATCCATCCCGAAAAAATAAGACAAAAAGCTCATAAAACCACTGAAAACTTAACATATAAAACAAAAAAAGCCGTACATTATAAATATGCACAGCCTTTTCCGATTATCTCAAGCCAACACCTTCAAACAATAGTTATTTCATTAAAATCGATAACGATCGAGCCATCTTGTTTTTAACATTTTATTATATTAAAAAGCTCTCAAATGTAACATAAAGTTAAAGCAGAAACATCTGAAAGGCCTCTTTTTGCGTTAATAGAACCTTCACTCCACGCGTTTTAAGGCTGACATAATAAATTGCTTCATCAGACGGATTGCCCGGGCATTTTCTCCTCCATTAGGAATTATAATATCCGCATACTGCTTCGTCGGTTCTATGAACTCATCGTGCATAGGCTTAAGGATATTGCGGTATTTTCCGATAAGCATTTCAAGTGGATGTCCCCGTTCGGCAATATCGCGTTCAATAACCCGTAAAAGACGTTCATCAGACTCAGCATCAACAAAAATCTTCAAATCCATCTGTTCACGCAACGACTTGTCATAAAGCGTCATTATGCCCTCTACGATAATGACATCCCGCGGCTCCACGTGAACGGTTTCCTCTAACCGTGTACAAGTTATATAGGAATAAGTGGGTTGTTCTATAGGCCTTCCGGATTTCAATTCGGCTATCTGATGAGCCAACAATGGCCACTCAAACGCATCGGGATGATCAAAATTCGTTTTCTTACGTATTTCCAACGGCAGATGCGTCTGATCATTATAATAAGAGTCTTGTGGAATGACAGCAACAGATCCTTCCGGCAAACTCTCCACGATCTTTTTCACTACAGTAGTCTTCCCTGAGCCAGTGCCACCAGCTATACCTATAATCATCATAATATATTTTTTAAGTTGAATAAAGATTTTTCGTATTAAACCTACGGACAATAAATATTGCCGGCCACATTATTACAAGAAGCTACCCGCCCCTTATTTATTTCACAACGACTTTAACACTGCCCACAGTCGTATTCACAACATAAACACCCGTCTTCAAACGTGTACCTGCATCCAATTCACGACCGTCAGCCGTAAACAACTGAAAAGGAACAGAAGACGATACACGGCCGTTCACCACTTGAATACCGACATCGGAAGATTGTTCCGCACGGTCAATGCCTGTCGATGTATCCTGTGTTTCCACCAAAGTAAAATCATATTGACAACCGGAGTCGGTAACATTATCGCCACCGCCATAATTGAAAACATTAAAGCCTAATTGCGCATTGTTGGTCTGATTAAACTGGCTTGTTCCGCTCACTATAATAAAACAGCCGTCAGTAGCTGCGGGTTTAAACTCCCAGCCGTCGGAAGGCTCGTTTCTCACGGTAATGAGTGCCGTGTTATGATCAGAATCAGGCGAAACAAAGGTTTTGTCAACACGGTTAACGATGTTTATTTTACCGTCAGGACGCGCGACAAACTTCCAAGTTGAAGCTCTGCTTGCCACTGCCTCACCAACAAGAGCCCTCCCCACTCCTTTCGAGGTCGGATAACGGTTTTCTCGCAACGGTGTACTGAACCGATACCAATAAGTCGTTTTTTCATTGCTTACTTGGGGTTCAGGAGGAAGTTCCACTCCCGCAATCGTATATTTGCATCCGACATCAGTGACGTTATCACCGCCGCCCCAATTGATAATCCGGCCGTCATTGCCCTGATGAAACTGCACATTGCCTGAAGTCATGATAAAATATCCCACCTCATCGGCCCTTGAGAGTGTCCATCCCTTGGAAGGCTCGGCGGTGACCGTCTTCAGGGGAGTACCGTTTGCGGCCACCGGCGATACGAATGTTCCGTCGGCCGCATTGACAATATTACAAGAACCGTCGGCCCGAGCGGTAAACTTCCATGTGGCGCTCTTTCCACGAGAGGTTTCACCCATAATACCTGCTCCCGCTCCTTTCGATGTCGGGTAACGATTCCCGCGCAACGGTGTGCTGAGAGCATACCAATAAGCCTCTGTGCCTGTGCTCATCTGCGGTTGGTTAACCTTACTGTCTGCCATGACCGCCTGTAATTCGCCGAAAGCGTCAGACAGCCGCAGTTTTTGTATGTCACGTTCCTCCAACGACATTTCCTGCGAAAGAGTAGCCTTTATCTCTTCCATCTTCCGGTTGATGCCTTCACACAAAGACATAGGGTAATACCCCGGCATCCCACTGAAATTCGCATGTATGAAATTGGATATCTCATCAATCAAGAAAGCCACTCCGTCTGCCGCGGCGTCTATGCTTTTCACCGGAGAGTATATCAGCCCTTCAACGGCATTCTTTCCCTCCTTATCTGTAAGAACAAAGGTAAACTGCCACTTGTCGCGTCCGGTTCCGCCGCTGTTGACATGCGGTAATTTCAGGAACACTTTGTTCCACCCCTTCCGCAAAGTGACAGGCACTACGGGACGTGCCGTGAAGTTCTCATTTGCCAGTCCGATAGTGGCATGATCCTGCGGAATGTTTACTCCCGGCTGTGTCCATACCGGTGCGGGAATTTCCTTGCCGTTAAGCCATACGCGTGAACCGCGACGATCCCATTCGCCTGCTTCGGGGGCCTTCTCGCTACCCGAACGGCTATAGGTATAGAACTCTATCTGGGCACCCACTTCCTGCTCTGCCGGCGAGTAGACGTAAGTCCAGGCATAAGCCGTCTGGTTGCCGGCAGGACTGGCATAAAAGGAAGGCACTGTGGGATGCCATATATGACGGAGGTATATACCGGCCCCTGTAGCCAGAGTCGTACCGTAAGTCTTTCCCTCATAATCAAACTGTTCAGGCAGCAGATCGCCCTGAAACTGCTCGGGCGGAAGCACTTTGGCCTTGTCTCCTCCATTGGGGAAAGGCGCAGTGATGCGCCATCGCACATTGGTTTGCCTCACGTAGGGAATGGGCTCGTCTTTCAGCGAGTGCCCCTTATGAAACAGGAAGCGGCGCTCAAAATCGGCAAACTCCTCAAACTCCTCACCGCTGTTGGGCAATGTTGTCCCTCCCGTTTCGATGTATTGTTTTCCGCCGCCTATCCATGCGCGCTCGGCCGAAGCCAGAATGTTTGCATAAATATTATTCTGTCGTACGATATCGGTTTCAGTAGCCGTTTTGGTGTCGTTCCATGCAGCCGAGATGGTTCCGGCCACATCGGGATTGCCCTGTTGCTCATAATATATATTACTTTTATAAATGCCCACCAAATCGGCATAAACGTCAAAATGGTTTGTATAATTGTAACGACAGTCAATATTGGGCAGACCTGCCACTTTCTTGCCGGAAGTAGCCCACATCTGTGTCATGTCAGCCATAGCCGCTGTCGGCGGACCGGCCACCAGACGGTTCCACACCACCACTCTGCGCCCTTTGCCGCGAACGTAACGAGCCATTGTTTCCAGAAAATCGGGATAAGTTATTCTGACCTCGTCACCTCCTATATGAATATAGGGAGCATCAGGAAAAGCCTCCACCACTTCGTCCAGGATTTTCTTCAGCGCCTCTACCCCCTGGTCGGTCTGCATGCTGAAGCCCATGGCTTTGGTAAAGACATCGCTGTGTCCCGGCATATCTATTTCAGGAATTACCGTCACCCCGCGCTCCGCCGCATAGGCTTGGAGCTCGCGGCATTGTTCCTGTGTGTAGTATTGTCCGGCATAGCGTATCATATTTTCATCGGCTGTCAGTTGCGGATAGGCCTTCACTTCAAAGCGCCATGCCAGTTTTTCCGTAAGATGCCAGTGAAATACGTTCACTTTGAAACGTGCCAGAAGGTCTATCTCCTTCTTCAATTCGTCAAACGACACAAAGGAGCGTCCCACATCGTGCATGAAACCTCGCAACTTGAAAGCCGGCCAGTCGGTCATCGACAGGGCTTCAAGCGCGGGCATTCCGCCGTCATAGCCTTCGGCCAGCTGCGCCAATGTCTGTGCGGCACGGATGACACCGGTCGGCGTAACGGCCTTTATTGCCACGGCATCGGCCGAAATGTCCAGCGCATACGCCTCATTGGGAAAATCCGCCAGCACATAATCATGGGCGCCGTCGATCCTCCCAACCAGTTCCACCGTCACTCTGGCTGCGGCCCCGGACTTCAAGGTACAGCCGTGAGCTGTAAAGAACATGCTCAGAGCCGTACAGGCCGTAGGGTCGCTGATGCTTACGGCACGGCCAAGCGAAAAAGGCGGCTGCCCGGCGGCAGGCACCAGCAAGTGCGGACGGGGCAGCAAGTGTATGATTTTGGCCTCGACGGGTAAGGTTGTCAAAGCTGCACTAGTCACCAACAAAGCGGAGTAGAGAATTTTCTTCATAAGAATAATATAGACTTAACGGAAGCAAGGATAGGAACTGGAAGCAAAGATAAATATTTTTTACCAAAAACAAGGTTTCCATGCCAAAAGTTGTATTTTTGCGCAAACAACCCTCTCAACACACCTTCAATGACTGCTGAAGAAATCATCCGCCAATACTATCCCGCCGACAACGAACTGCGCCGCCTGTTGCTTCACCATAGCCGCCAAGTGGCCGGAAAAGCCCTCGCTGTGGCCGACCGCCATCCCGAACTGCATCTCGACCGCGAGTTTCTGCACCGCGCCGCCATGCTCCACGACATCGGCATCTTCATGACCGACGCACCGGGCATACACTGCCACGGCAAAGCGCCCTATCTGCTTCACGGGCGTCTGGGCGCCGAAATCATGCGCAGCCAGGGCGATGAAGCCGTGGCACGAGTCTGCGAGCGACACACGGGCACCGGACTGACCGCAGAGAACATTGCCGAACAACGGCTGCCGCTTCCTCCGGGCGATTATTGTCCGCAAACACTTGAAGAGCAAGTGATATGCTATGCCGACAAGTTTTTTTCGAAAAGCCATCCGGAGTGCGAACGCACAGTCGAAGCAACCGTCAGGAGCCTGAAAAAGTTCGGCAACGACGGGGTGAGCATATTCCTGAACTGGCACAAACGTTTCGGATAACCAGTTTCCCTCTACCAAGCATTTGGATCATTTTCAGAGGCTCCGGACTTTAACATATTTAACTTTCCGTTACATTCCGATATGTTAAAACATAGGTTGCAAGTGATGAAACGGGAAAAGTCCGTATTGAAATTTTAACACGAATACTTGGAATTTAAATTCCAATACGGCGAATTTCCTATGAAAATACGGCGGAAACTTACGCAAAAAGACTTGAAAAAGACCGGAAAAGCGGGACTTCCCGATGGAAAGTCCCGCTCCGCTATTACAAAGATACAACATTTTACGCCTGAAAACAAATTGTGTTAAAACGGCAGATTGCCTCAAAACAAGCATTACCTGCAACGTAAAAGCATCTTATTGAAGACCGGTCAGCAAACACACAGATATAAAAAAAACTTCCGCCGGCATTAAGGGGAAACCGGCGGAAGTTACAAATTGTATGATTGCTTGGAACTTTTCCGTATCAACGGAAAATAAGAATACCGAGGCTGATAAGCACTGACGAAACGGAGAGCCAGGTGGAAATGGAGCGGACGCTGTTGTCGTTGTTCGTTGACTGTCCCTGACGTACCTTGTTAGGTTCAACCACCACCACATCATTCTGGTGAAGATTATAAACCGGAGAATTGAGCAAATCCTTCGAACGGATGTCAACATAATAGGTTTTGGTCAAACCATTTTCCTGACGGAGCACCAGTATGCGGTCGCGGCGGGCTTGTATTGTAAGGTCGCCACACTGCCCGATGGCCTCAAGCAGAGTGATGTTGTCGCGATTGACAGACACGCGGCCAGGATTTTTCACTTCTCCCAAAACAGTGATGAACTGATCATAGGCGCTCACCGTGACAATGCCGTCGCGAAGTTGTCCCTGACGCAACATGTCCTGTATCTTCACTGCGGCATCCGATCGCGTCAAACCGCCTATCTTCACACGCCCAAGCGTAGGTATGTCCACACATCCTTGTTCGTCAAGTGTGTAGAGGGCAATCTGATTACTATAAGTCCGCGCAGCCGAACCGGCCTGAACCGTAACGATGGGCAAATTGAACTGTTGGGCAATCTCCGGAGTAGCGCTGCTGCTGACAATGATGGAAACCTTATCGCCGGCACATAGCTTCAACGGTTCAAGACTCTGGGTCGTAATCTGATCACCGTTGGCAATGTCTTGAAAATAAAGTACTTTCTCGCGTGTTTTGCAGGATGTGAAAAGGCAAGCCACGCACACAAGGATGGGAATAAGTCTCTTCATTTTATTACAATAATAATTTTGATGATGAAAGCAAAACCGGGGCAATTAAGTTCTCACTGTTATTTCGTAAAAAAACAGCCCCTGAATTCCGAATGATTATGCAAAATTAGCACTTTATTTTATAATAGTAGATTTATTAAGACTAAAAAAGCGTATCCCTCTTTTCTTTAGAATTGTTTAAGAAAAGAACGGATACGCACAAAAAGAGAAAAACATCTCGGAAACAGGCAGACATCACTCAGCGGCTGATTAAGAAAAATCTGCCAATCCTCTCTTATTTACTGTCTTTAGCCGGAGTTTTTTCTGAGGTTTTCTTAGAAGTAGCCTTTGCTGCAGACTTACTCTTGGCTGAAGCCGTTTTCTTAGCGGCCGAAGTCTTTTCCGCAACCGGTTTCGCAGCTGAAACAGCCTTCTTTTCCTTTTCGAATTTTGCCAGCATGTGCTGAAGCTTTTCGATTTCCTTATCTTTCATTTCAAGCTCCTCATCCTGATTCTTGATAGTTGTCAGAAGAGAGTTAAGCTCTTCATTCTCGATTTCGGCAGGATAGAGATTATTGACACGGTTGGTAAAGTCTCCCAAGATGTTCATGTAATTGGTAAAAGCATCGTAAGGAGAATCGTAAATGCCACGGTAGCCACCATAAGAATTAGGCTTTGTGCTCATGAAGCGAAGATTGTTGGAAGCTTGCAGGTAGTCCCAATCCTGCTTAAGGCGACGGTCCTGACAAATGCGGACACGGTCGGCCACACTATAAAGTTTCTCAAAAGCTTCACGCTGCATGACATTACCCAACCATGCCGACATATCGCGTTCTTCGTCAACCCATGAAGTGGGATATTCTACATTAAGGTCGCCCGACGACTTGAACTTCGCGCATATTTCGGAGGGTGTGGAAAATACGACGCCGCGCTCTTTGAGCTGTGCGGGAAGCGCTTTCATGAATTCCAGAATATTCGATGAAAGCGGCTGGAAAATGCCTAAAGCACACAACTCCATAAAGAGGTTGATGACTTGTTCTTCTTCAGGCAACTGAGCAATCCAATTGGCATACTTATCGGCAAAGAGAGGATATTGGCTCCACGAAGAATCGTTGAAACGGAAACTGATATCCTCCGACAGACTATAGTCGCGCAACAACAGTTTTAATTTCGGATTGCGGTTGCAATTATATACGAAATGAGGACTCTTCCATCCTAAAATATGCTTGGAACCTTCGGCCAACATACCTTTAAAGCCCATATCGGCCACAAGCTCACCTATCTCATCGGAGTAAATAAGGCAGGAATTACGGAAGATCTTGGGATCCTGTCCGAAAAGCGACTTTACCTTATGGCATAAACGCCGAACCTCCTCCTTGAAACACTCCGGACTGGCCAACGAGGAAAAGCCATGGCTGTAAGGTTCGGCAAGGAATTCCACACAACCGGTGTCGTTGAGTTTCTGCAAGAGCTCAATAACCTGAGGCGCATGATTCTCAAGCTGTTCAATGGCACAGCCCGACAAGGAAATAGCACATTTGAAATAACTGCCATACCTTTCGGCCATTTCAATAAGTGCGTTGATTGCCGGCACATAGGAACGGTCCGCCGTCTCGGTTATGGAACGCGCATTCTCATAATCGTCATAATAATAATGGTCGGTACCAATGTCAAAGAAACGGTAACGCTTCAAATGAATATTCTGGTGTATTTCAAAATAAAGGCAAATGGTTTTCATAATATACGCTTTGGCTTAATGATTGTAGTTTACAAGAATTTGGCTATAAATGTTGTAGATGCGTTGTCCTACCTTCTCCCAAGTAATTTGGTCGACTTCTTTCTTACCTTCTTCCTGAAGATAAGTATAAAGGCCTTCGTTGGCACAGATGGAATACATGGCATCTGCCATAGCATTGATATCCCAATAGTCCGTCTTGATACATTTATCAAGAATTTCGGCACATCCGCTCTGATGGCTGATGATGGAAGGAACACCGCATTGCATGGCCTCTAGCGGGGAGATGCCGAAAGGTTCGCTGACAGAGGGCATCACATACACATCACTATCGCGGAAAGCCTCGTATACTTGCTTTCCTTTCATAAACCCCGGAAAATGAAAACGGTCTGCGATACCGCGCTGTGCTGCCAACTCAATCATGGCATTCAACATATCTCCCGAACCAGCCATGCAGAAACGTATGTTGCGTGTACGCTGCAAAACCAATGAAGCAGCCTCAACGAAATACTCCGGTCCTTTCTGCATCGTGATACGACCCAAAAACGTCACCACCTTCTCTTTCCGTTCACGGGCAGGTTTGCGCTGCGCCACGATTTGTTGAATTTCTTCCGAAAGCGGATAAACAGCATTATGCATGGCTATACATTTGGCCGGATTCTGATGATAATGGTTGATAACCGTCTGACGGGTCAACTCCGACACACACATGATACAGTCGGCATGGTCCATACCGTCTTTTTCTATACTGTAGACCGTAGGATTGACATTGCCGCGCGAACGGTCGAAGTCCGTGGCATGCACATGAATGACCAAAGGTTTGCCGCTGACATGCTTGGCATGTATGCCCGCCGGATAAGTCAGCCAATCGTGGGCATGAATAATATCATACTCCTGCTGCCGGGCTATGACTCCTGCCACAATGGAATAATTATTGATCTCATCATGAAGATTGTCAGGATAACGACCGGAAAACTCTATACATCCCAAGTCATTGGTCTGCCGATAACTGAAATCAGCATAAATATGGTCGCGCAGAGCGTAATACTGCTCAGGCGACATTTTATTGCCCAAACGCTGCTTGACATAGTCATAATCAACATCACGCCAAACAATCGGAGTTTCACTCAGACCGATAATATTCATGAAACTTTTGTCCTCATCTCCCCAAGGTTTTGGGATACAAAAGGTAATTTGCATGTCTGGCTGCTTGGCCAAACCTGCTGTAATGCCGTAGCTGGCAGTTCCGAGTCCGCCCAGAATATGGGGAGGGAATTCCCATCCGAACATTAATACTTTCATACGTATTAGCTTTAGTTCAACTGATTGTAACAACTGTAACGGAACATTCTCCTTATCGTGAAGTATAATCCGGTCTATTTAGCTATAAGACACTTAGCAACCAGTTAAATGTTTTTCTTCTTCAAGTTTTAAATCTCAATCAACCGAATATTTATCAAGCATGCTGAGTGCACGAAGAATGCCACTTACATTCATAGCAAATGAAATGGCGCCACGACCGCTGAAACGTGGATTCCCATCAAACAGTTCAGGAATTGTTCCGACACAATGGTAGAATAATTCTTCTTCAAACCCGATAAGCTGACGCTCGATATAGTTGACCCCGCTCATTTTGTACACACGAAGATAGGCCTCCAGATAAAAGCCAGTGAGCCAAGGCCATGCGGTTCCTTGATGATAAGCATAGTCACGTTGTATCTGCGGCCCGACGTAGAGTGGATTATACCCTCCGCTTTTGGGAGATAAGGACCGAATGCCTTTAGGAGTCACCAATTCTTTAGTGCAGATATCCAGAACACCCTTACGCTCCTTGACATTAAGCGGCGAATAATCCAGCGCTATAGCAAACAATTGATTTGGACGGACACTCCAATCCATCATCATACCGTCTACATAGTCAAGCAGATATCCGTACTCATTGAGAAAAACCTCCTTAAAGGAAACAGCCACTTTCTCAGCTTCTTCGGCACATGCTTTAGCTTGTATAACATCTGCCTCGCCGCCATTTTCGTTGAGTATCTGTTCGCAGAATTTCAAAGCATTATACCACAATGCGTTAAATTCAACAATATAACCGGAGCGGGGTACTATGGGACGACCGTCCACTGTTGAATTCATCCAGGTAATGGCACGGTCACGACCGTTAGCATAAAGCAAACCATTATCATGCACAAAAAGGTTGGTATGCCGCCCGTTCCATATAAACTCCATGATATCCCACAGCAAACGCCCGTATTTATCGTAGAACTGCTGATGTGAAACAACCTTGTGGTATTGCTGTAAGCACCAGATAGCCCACAAAAGAGTATCAGGCTGTTCCATTTCATAAATAGGAACATTTACAGCCTCCTTATTGATATAATTACGGATTGCCACAGCCGCGGTATCCATATATTTCTCATATTGGGAAACTTCTCCTATTGACAAAGTCAAGCCCGGCATGGAAATGAACGTATCACGGGCACGGCACTTGAACCACGGATAGCCTGCCAATATATAGTGTCCATCATTTTTCTGAACTTTAAATTGATGGGCGGCGTTAACAAGACAATGATAAAAACTGTCACGTTTATCATGAGTGTCAATAACGGTCTGCATGGAGTTATCCAAACGGCTAGGAGCTAACTCGTTAAGAGCTGCAGAAAAAACAACCGTCTGCCCTTTCTTAATCGGCAGCTCAAAATAACCGGGAACAAGCAAGTCCTCCGTTGCGTCATAGCCTCGCTCACGCTCCTTGGGATAGTCTAATCCACGATACCAATCAGGCTGATAATGGAATTCCGACTTGACGTTAGTCTGCATAAACAGATCGGGATAACCGGCATACAAGCACATTTTAATACCGTTCTTCACCGAGTCATAGCCATTATTTGCCGTACTGTTTTCGTGGGTCCACTGCCGTACGCTGCGGAATGCCAAAAACGGACGCAAACGCAATGTTGTGGCGGAATGAGCCTGTAGAAGAGTATAACGGATATAGAAACGATACTCACCAGAATCAAAGGCTATTTCTTTCTTTAGCATAACGCCTCCGATACGGTAAATCCATGTAGGCACCTTCTCCCACTCGAAACTTACAATGTATTTATGTCCCTTCGGACTGTAATTTTCACCTTGATATTTGTGCAGTCCGAGATTAAACTCCGCTCCGTGTTGGATAACCGTTTCATCCAACGAAGAGAGGAGCACATGGTTCTCATCGTCCAATTCAGGAACAGGAACAACCATCAAACCATGATATTTTCGGATGTTGCAACCTACAAGGGTGGTGTTGCAATAGGCGCCTGACCGACTGGTAATCAATAATTCCTTAAACAAAGAATCCTGAAGATTGGTCATCTGCGCCTTGTCAAATCGTAAGTAGCACATAGGTTAGAGATTATAAGGTTTTATATAAATCACATTCTTTAAAACTGACTCGGAGCACTCCTCTGAAATAAAAGAGAAACACAGCCTGTTCTGCCAGTTCTATCAGTTGATACCCGCACGAGCAAGCTCAAAACTGATTCAATTCCAAAATTAGGGAAAATTTGTTTCTTAAAGAAATTTTTCATAGAAAAAGATGGCAGGTGCTTTATTTTTATTCATTTTCAGCTAATAATACCATTTAAGTCCATTATCCATTACGATAACAAGAAAGTTGCCGCTCAATATCATAAAAAAAACAAAAATATTTACTCAACATTTTGTTAAGCAATAAAGAATCTTTACTTTTGCGCTAATAAACTATGTTTTACAGCATATTAAATTTCATGACCGAAAAAATCGAACTGTCAAAGACTGATTTCACACATAAAATTAAAGATTTTTGGTCGCTTCTTTCGAAAGAAGAACAAGCAACAATATTGCCACACATTGTTTGTCAATCTTATAAGAAAAACGAAGCTATTTATCACGAAGGTGACAGCCCTGACCACCTGCTGTGCATTTTATCCGGCAAGATAAAGATTTTTCGCGATGGCGTGGGCGGCCGCAGTCAGATACTCCGCGTGTTGCGCCCAGGACAATATTTCGGCTACCGCGCCTCCATGGCTAAAGAGCCTTATGTTACTGGTGCCGCCGCTTTCGAACCTTCTGAGATTTGCGCCATACCCATGACGGATATCTACAATGCCATGAGAACCAATCATGCACTGTCATTTTTCTTTATCAAGGAACTAGCCACAGATCTGGGCATTTCCGACCAAAGAGCTGTAAGCCTCACGCAAAAACACGTCAGAGGACGCTTGGCAGAATCATTACTCTACCTGAAAGATGTATACGGCATCACTCCCAAAGACAAAAGCTTGAGCATTCATCTTACACGCGAAGATTTGGCAGCCTTATCCAACATGACTACCTCCAATGCCATACGCACGCTCTCCAATTTTGCAGAAGAAGGCATCATCATGACAGAAGGCAAAGATATAGTTATTCTAAACGAGGAAAAGTTGGCACGGATTTCACGATTCGGCTGAAAAGGGAGGTCCAAACATCTCAAATGTACTTATACTACGTTTTAAAAACATTGTTTGTCTTTATCTTTTAATAGAATATATTGTAAAATCAAAGCGGATATTCAACATCGGATCTCCGCTTTTTTCAGTATTTATCAAACCTTTCTAAACAGAAACGCGTTCTATCTCTGCACTAACATCACGTATTGCAATTTGAAATCCAATGCATTCGTGTTATTTTTTGATACTAGTTCTTTTGAGGAAAGAATAAAGAAATTTTCATCGAAAAGACCCTTTTTAAAAACCGCCCGGAGTGAACAGTCTATTATTTCATTGGTAATGAGACAAAATAAAAAAGACAAAACAAGAAATATCAAAACTGAAAATCAACCGAAGTACCTTATGCTTTTATTAAAGGAAATCTTTTGCAAGAAAATCCGGCTGCGATATTAATATCGCAGCCGGATTTTCTTGCAGAGTTTATATGAGAAAGCTTGGGATTTTATCAGAATTGAACCGTACCGAGATTACGGTCAACTAAAATTCCATCCTGAGCTTTCAAATTGAATTTTCCGGCTTTCTTAGCTTTAAACTTGATGGTGAAAAGGTTATGATCTCCATCTTCAAGCAAGAAATTGTTGCCGCGGTTCACAAACGTAGGATAAAGAGCCTTCTGGCCGTTAGTGTGCAGGCGGTCATAAGTGAGGTTCACCATTTCCTTCATGCCTTCCAGATCAGTACCGACATATTCAAGTTCTTGAGCATTGTAGGGCAAAGCAAAGCTAAGTCCATTGACATAGTGCAGTCCTTTACCTGAAACTTTCACTTCCACAATGTCGCCGGCAGCAAAGGTCGTTTTGCTGGGAGTGAGCACGAGAGTACCGGCTACTTTGTCATTGGAGTTGCTCACCCCGCCATCAAGTTCGGTCGTTACGATAGAAATGTCGTAAGCATCAATAAGACCATTATTGTTAATGTCTCCCAAGCTTACATAATCGAAGTCACTATCACCCTTTCGCAAACCAGTATAGTTCATGTAAGAAGTGAGATCATTCTCATCAATACGCTTATCACGGTTGATATCGCCTTGAAGCACGCTCTCAGTGTCCGCCACCTTGAAGATGTACATCTCACGGCCTGAACCGAACTTGCCGACACCTTCGGTCACAGCAAGTCTGACATAGCGAGCCTGAGGATTACCTTCAAACATGAAAGTCTTGTCGCTACCGTCCTTGGCCCATTCAAAAGCCACAGGAGATGTCCAGTTCTGCCGATCAGAGCTATAGGACACAGTTCCCTTAAGGAGGGTTCCGTTACCGGCATCTTCACGCGGTTTGTAAACCAAACGGTCAAGCTGATTAAGAGAGCGCAAATCGAGTGTCATCTCGAAAGGAACAGCCTCGCTCTTCCAGTCAGTGTGCCACTGGCTCTTTTCATCAAAATCGAAGAGTTTTCTGACAGGTGTACCTCCCTGATCCTTGCAAGTAGCCAATGCCTTAATGCCCTTTATGGCGAATTCGAGAGGATTGCTCTTAGTAGTGCCATTGGCTGTAGTCCATTCAGAATAACCGTCCTTATTAACGGCACGCACTTTAAAGACATAGTTTGTTTCAGGCGTAAGACCATCGAACGTGAACGCTGTCTCACGGATTGTAGAATGAATCATCCCACCGAATTCCACTTCGTAATAATCGGCATTGGGCACGGCTTCCCATGAAGGAGTGAGATCGAAGACACCGTTACCGGCTTCGGCAAAAGTAACCTTAGGAGCGGAGAGAGCGCCACTACTCACGAGATAACGGTCGGCAGGAGCAAACTTAAAGCCATCTATAGTAATTTCCATGTCGGCTTCAGTAACGTCATAAGTGCCCAGTTTGATGATCAACTGAGGATTCCTGGTTATTTTCTGCTTGGCAAAATCACTGCCGGGCGTAGCAAAACGGTTCCAGTCAGGGGCTGCATCGTAATAATAGAAGTTGGCGTAACTGTCAAGTTCTTCGCGGGAACCTGCAGCAGGAAGAGTCATTTTCTTTTTGCCCACCTTGAGCACCACTTTCTTGGGAGCTGCTGTCACGTTGATACGAAGTTCCGTTTCTTTATTCTTCTCAAAACCTTCAAAATCACCTACAGTCGGCGAAATATTAACGGTGAGTCTTTCCTTGTCTACCTGTGTACCGATGAGTGTGCGTGTGGAGCGGCCGTTAAGGTATTCCTGCGTTGCGCCGTCATCGTCGTATTCCGTAAACTCGGCCGAACGTTCTGCATAAATCTCATATGCGCGGTAGTTCTTGCGGATTTGCGAAGGATTGTTGCTAGGGTTGGTCATCGGGATAATGGCATCGCTCTTCACGAATACGGGAAGTTTCCACAACGGAGTTTCATAATTATTTATGAGGCGTCCGCCGGTATAGATGTCACCGTTATAATAATCCACCCACTTGCCTTCCGGCAGGTAGATACCGTCACGTATGTCATTACCGTCCTTATCCATCTTGGTATCCTTATAAACAGGTGCCACAAGGAAACTGGGACCATACATAAACTGATACTGTGTTTGCGAGCCAAGGGTAAATTCGTTGGGATAGTCAAGGAACATGGCACGCACCATCGGCTTGCCGTCTACAGCTTCAGCCGCAATACTATAGGTATAGGGCATGAGTTCCGACTTCAGTTTGAGATATGTACGGTTAATGGATGTTGCCGGTTCACCAAGCGCTTCGGGATATTTGGGATTAGAGCCCCAACCGTCCATGTTAAGTTCCATGGGAGTAAAGGTTTTCCACTGAAACTCACGCACATTTACAGGAATGTTCTTACCGCCGAAAATACCATCTGTATCAGAAGTTATATTAGGCTGTCCGGAAAGACCGGAACCGATGAAAGTCGGTATATGGAAACGGATATACTCCCAGTCACCACCGGTCTGGTCGCCACTCCAAATACCGGCATAACGCTGTGTACCGGCCCAACCGTCGAGTGAAATGATAAACGGTCTGGCGTTGGAGCCATAATAGGGCATGATCTGGCCGACGTCGGCCACACCGTTCAGTCCGAAGCTATAGCCCCAGCCTACCCATGCCACATCAGTTTTGAGCACACGGACACCGGCATCACGCACTTCTTTTACGATGTCGCGTTGCAGCAGGGCTTCTATACCCTCTTTGGGATGAAGGTCGCTTTGTGTCCAAAGACCGATTTCAACTCCTTTTGAGCGGGCATAGTCACCAAACTCTTTCAGGTTCTGTATATTCCCGTCAAGTGTGCTGGTTTGTCCATAACCGGCGCCATAACCGTCGTTGGGGAGGAACCATCCGAGCGGCATGTCATTGTTTGCATAACGGTCAATAGCGGCGCGGGCGGAGAACTGGTAGTTGCCTTTTTCGCCGTTGAGGCTTTCCTTTATGCCGCCGTTATCCTTTTGACTTTCGTTGTAGCGCTTTCCGTCCTCAAACAGCATGAAGCCGTTCTCCTTCTCCGTCCAGTAGTCGCGATTATAGGCATTAAGATGCCCCTGGTAGAAACCAAACTTCGGCAAGAGCACAGGATTACCTGTCAGTTGGTAGAAATCATTGAGCAACCCAACCGCGCCATCATTCACCATGATGAAAGCATCGAGATATTGCTCGCCATGTGAAAGGATTACCTTGTCCTTTTCCGCAGCCCCAAAGTCGTAGCGTCCGGGCTTGAATGTATGCCACATAACGCCGTAGCCTTTTGTGCTCCAGTAGAACGGTGTTGGAGAAGCGACTCCGCCATCCACCCAGTTGTTGGTGTTTTCTATGGCGATAGCCTTGCCTTTATGTGAGAAACGGCCGTTTTGCACACCGCCGCCATAGAAATACTCATCAGGCTGTGCCTGTAGCGTCATCGTGACACCTTTTTTGTCGAAAGACACAGGAGCCACTTCCTTCAATACGATTTCATTTGTCTGCTTGTTCATGACGGTGAGCAGGCCCGTTTTCCGGTCAACACTGACAATGACACGCGACGTTTCCATTTCGATATTGTCGGCATTGCTCTTCAGTTCTACGCCTCCCGTAGCGCGCCGCGCACCTCCTACGAGGATTTCTGCTGGCGGAGTGGCCTGGGGATTACGCACGATACCGCCATTGTCATCACGGAAGAGCCGGAAGATATTGGCGCCATAGAAATCGAAAGTAACATGCTTGCCGTTGGCATAAATGATTTCCACCGTAGTGGGATTAATCTTTCTCGCCCCAGCTATTTGCACAGCCTTGGCATCTTTAACAACACCAAGCGAAGGCTGAACCTGAGCCGTAGCACCCGGCACACCTGTCAGAGCTAGAGGCAGAGCCAGTGCCAAAGCGGCGCATCGTCCGGAATGGAGTTTACGATTTTTCATACTGGTATTTTTTTGATGGTTTGATTTTGTGCTTTTAATTGGAGTGGAGCAACCTATACGGATTGCATCCTTGCAACCGGTTAAGACCACAACATGTTGTTCGTCCGGCTGTTTTTCCGTTATGTTTTTAAAGTGACAAAAATAACTTTTTTTTTTCAAATAACCGCCATCAAAAAAACTGAATTATAGCACTTACGGTCTTTTCCATGTCTCAAAAAGAAATATTCAAAAAATTCCGCGTAAACAGGCAGCATTCACTCATGACACATTAAAAGAAAAGAGTCCTCAGAACCATATTGTTCCGAAGACTCCTCTGAAAGAAAAAGAATGGGGCATCATTTTCTGGAGCAATGTCCTTTCTTGGCTTTGCTACACTTCCGCTGACATTCCTTGTTACCTTTTTTGCAATCGGCACATTTGCCGTCACATTTCTTCTTGCAGTCCTTTTTGTCACATTTCTTTTCGCACTGTTCCGATTTTGCGGGACAACGGTCGCATTTGCGCACAGGCTGTTGAGCCGACATGCTTACGCAGAATATGGCCATTGCGGCCAACATCATCATTTTTTTCATAGTCCAAATACTTTTTGTGTGATATTAAAACAAGTGTGAAAGGTATCGCCGGCGAAATACCATACTGCGCCAGCCTTCACCGGCAAAGATACGGATTTTTCAGAAAACCGGCAAAGATTATTCTTCTTTAAAATTACTAAAAAACATCTTTGTTAAGATTCATATTGTCAAACACATAATCAAGACACCGATATTCCTTCATATCAGGACATCATGAAGCTACAGCCTAATATTATGGCTTTTAAGAATCTGCTTATTCCCAAAAGTTCATCCGAAAAGAGACAAGCGAAAAAACTTAAAAAATCAAGAAGTGGAACAATATTAAAAAATACGTCCTTCTCTTACTGGAAAAGGCGCGCGTAATTGCCCCCCTCGGGCACGCGGGATTTGACCCCTCGGGCATAATAAGATTGACCCCTTAAAAGTCCTGGCGGCGTGGGTCAATGTTATTTTACCTCATTTGATG
>NZ_BEWW01000322.1 GCF_002933955.1 Prevotella sp. MGM2 | reverse complement strand
AACATTTCAGCTCTCGAATTTTAACAAATGCACCGGAATTTCGGCTTGACCCGTGAAAAGCGGTTATATTGCAGTATTGGTACGAAAAAAGCCGCCCGATAACGAGCGACTTTTCAATATTTTACACCAAATGGCACCAGTTATCACCAATAGGCTACTTGCCGATGCAGAAATTTTTGAAAATGTTTTGCAGAGTCATATCAGAAGTTATTTCTCCAGCGATTTCGGAAAGATGGTGGAGGCATTCGCGAAGGTCTTGGCTGATAAGATCACTTGAAAGAGAAGAGGAAAGTCCAGTGCGAACACGATGAATAGCAGCGAGGGCTTGAGTCAAGGCCTCGTAATGACGAATGTTTGTAACGATAACTGTGTTATTATTGATAGATGGAAGGTTGGTGGAGGAGGTTAGCTCATCCTTCAAAATTTCAATACCATTACCGTTTTTGGCTGAAGTGGGAATAATTTTTATGGATTGTGGAGAAGAAAAGGGGAGGGGAGGGAGAAGGTCTTGGGGAGAGTTTTCAGGAATAAGATCTGTTTTATTAAGAATGACAATGAGATGCTTGTGAGTGCAGAGAGGAAGTATTTTAGGAGATAGAGTTGTGAATTGAGAATATGCACTTGTAGCATCAATTATCCATAGAACAATTGATGCTTGGTCGATTTTTTTAAAAGTGCGTTCAATACCAAGGTTTTCAATAGTATCGGTTGTTTCACGTATGCCTGCAGTGTCAATGAAACGAAATGTGGTGCCAGTAATATTGACGGTATCTTCAATGACATCACGCGTAGTGCCATGAATGTCACTTACAATAGCTCTCTCTTCTCCTACGAGGGCATTGAGTAATGTCGATTTTCCGGCATTTGTTTCCCCAATTATTGCGACAGGGATACCGTTTTTTAGAGCATTGCCGAGACGGAATGATTCACAAAGCCAAGTGATATGATGGTCAATGTTTTCAGCTAATGATTGTAGTTCTGAACGGTTGGCAAATTCAAGATCTTCGTGGTCGGAAAAGTCGAGTTCTAATTCAAGGAGGGTTGTAATATGTAGTAAACGTTCTCGCAGTTTTTGTAACTCTTTACTGAATCCTCCTCGCATTTGGTTCATGGCAATGCGGTGTGAAGCTTCTGAAGACGATGCAATGAGGTCTGCTACAGCTTCGGCCTGGCTCAGATCCATCTTACCATTGAGAAAGGCCCGTTGAGTAAATTCGCCAGGCGCTGCAATTCTACATCCCTTTGCAATCAGGAGCTCTAGCGTTCTGGAAAGAATATAAGAAGATCCATGGCAGGAAATTTCCACACACTCTTCGCCTGTATAGGAATGAGGAGCGCGGAATATACTAACTAGAACTTCATCAATTATTTCATTATCTGAAGTTTTGATGTGCCCAAAAGTAAGAGTTCCGGCTTTTCGGTTTGAAAGTGGGGTGGAGTTTGCCGGATGGAATATTTGGGTTGTGGCGTTTATGGCTTGGGAACCTGAAATGCGAATTAGACCGATAGCGCCACCTGGTGCAGTGGCTATAGCGCAGATAGTATCCATAGACTGTTTCTTCTTAAAGCGAAAATATATGATTGAATTTGATATGTCAGTTTTTAGATTTTTCTTGCTATTAAATGCGCTATTATATTATTAGGCATCAGATTTATAAATGGAATCATCAGTCGCCATCTGTATGGTATGGTTACTATGGGACGGCGCTGTTTTAAAGCTTTGACAATAGCGTGAGCTGCTTTATATGTGTCTATAACCCAAAAGAACTTATCAGGGTTTGGTAACAATGGGGTGCGTATAAATCCTGGCCGGATATTAGTGATGGTAATAGGAAGTCCTGTTTTTACAACTCTTTGCTGCAAAGCTTCCAAATAATGTGCCTGATAAGCTTTTGAAGCAGAATAGGCCGGTGCTGGTGCTAATCCGCGCAAAGAAGCTATAGAAGTAATGGCTACTAAATGACCATAACCTTGCTTTAGTAAATATAGAAAAGCCCAATCAATAATGGCTGTCCATCCTTTTACGTTGGTGTCAATGGTTTCAAGTTCTGATGCTGGATCTAATTGTGGGTTTATGTATCCAATGCCAGATGAATGAATTATGAGGTCTATACCTCCCATTTGTTTTATTAAATGTTCAAGTTTTTCTGGGGCATCATGGCTGCAAATATCAATGGTTGCTGTGAATATATTTTTTCTGTTGTTCTGGATTTCCGACAGAATGTTTGTATGTCGTGCAGCCAAACCGACAATGTGGCCTTGTGCTATGTAAATTTGTGCAACCTCCCGCCCTATGCCGGAAGTTGCGCCGATGATAATAATTCGGCGCTGTGATGTGGCAATTGGGGATGTTTTTTTACTCATAATGTTGCAAAGTTAGTGATTTTTTTCAGGCTTTCCATTTTCAGCTTTTGTTTTTATAGAATTTGTGTGGTCATTTAGATTTAAAAGAATGGCGGATGTATTCATAGACTTGAAAAGAAAGATGCTTATTAATATATGTTGAATTTCCGACTGAATACGATCGCAATTCTAGAATATAAGGGTAAGGAAAATTGCAACATGTACAGAGATTTGAGAGAATGTGGCAATGAATTCTACTCTTTGTTCCGCTCTAATTGGAGGATATGTCAATGAGACAGAATACAAAAATATTAGAGACCTGTTTTCTGTTAATGTTAATTGATTTTCTGGAATTTATATTAGTGGCTCATTTTTTTATTCAAAAAACTGTTTGTAATAGGTGTTTTGTCGGCAAAAGTATTTAATTTTGCGAAATACCGCAGTTGTGGTGATATTCTTTCTTATTTTGAGAAGTTTTCAAAAATTGAATCTATGATAAACGAACAAGACAAAGCTTTATTGGAGAAAAAAGGTATCTCTGAAACCCATTTACAAAGACAACTTGAATATTTTAAAAAAGGTTTTCCCTATTTGAGACTTGCCGCAACAGCAAGTGTGCAGCGTGGTATTTTATGCCCTGATGCCAATGAGCGAATAGATTATGTGAAAGTCTGGGATAATTATGTCAGCGATCCTAATAAAAAAGTTGTGAAATTTGTGCCAGCTTCGGGAGCTGCCAGTCGTATGTTCAAAGACATTTTCACCTTTGTTGATGGCAATTCCGAAGTTCCGGTGACAGATTTTGAGAAAAAGTTTTTTGACAATATTCATGATGCTGCATATTTTCAAGATTTGGATGCGGCCTGTCTACAATTATGTGGTTGTGGTGTCGATAGGCTATTGGAAGACAAACGTTATAAGGATGTGGCTAAAGTTTTATTGTCAGCTGAAGGGATGGGGTATGGGCATTTACCCAAAGGACTGTTAAAGTTTCACAGTTATAATGAAGGGGCACGTACTCCTATGGAAGAGCATCTTGTTGAAGGGGCAATGTATGCCAAGCAGGGAGATGGAGAAGTGAATGTTCATTTTACCGTATCTCCAGAACATCGGAAACTTTTTGAGAAATTATTAGCAGAGAAAGTAACCAGCTATGAACATATATATGGGGTAAGTTTTAATGTGGACTTCTCTGAGCAGAAAGCAAGTACCGATACTATAGCTGTTAATCCTGATAATACACTGTTTCGCCAAAATGACAATAGCTTACTTTTCCGCCCTGGTGGTCATGGTGCTTTAATTGAAAATCTTAATGATATTGATGCAGATATTATTTTTGTAAAAAATATAGATAATGTTGTCCCCGACAGGCTAAAACCAGAAATGGTTAATTATAAAAAACTGTTGGGTGGTGTACTTATCGTTCTTCAGCAGCAGGCTTTTGCTTATCTGAGAAAACTGGACAGTGGGCATTATAAAATGTCGGATCTGCTGGAGATGTTGCAGTTTGTCCAGAAAAAACTTTGTTGTAAGAATCCTGAAACGAAGTTGTTGGAAGATACCGAAATGGCTATATATTTGCGGCGAAAACTTAATCGTCCTATGCGTGTGTGTGGTATGGTGCGTAATGTGGGTGAGCCTGGAGGTGGCCCATTCCTTGCTTATAATCAAGATGGTACCATATCGTTACAAATACTGGAAAGTTCTCAAATAGACATGAGCAATGTTGATGCTAAGACTATGTTTGAGAGTGGTACTCATTTTAATCCTGTAGATTTAGTGTGTGGAGTGAAAGATTATTTGGGGCAGGCTTTTGCTCTGACTGATTTCGTCGATTCTCAAACAGGATTTATATCCCATAAAAGCAAAGATGGTAAAGATTTGAAAGCCCTTGAATTACCAGGGTTATGGAATGGAGCGATGAGCGATTGGAATACAGTTTTTGTAGAAGTTCCCCTTTCTACTTTTAATCCTGTAAAAACTGTTAATGATCTTTATCGCGAACAGCATCAGTAGTATTCATTGTCTAATGTCTATAGGCAGAATGGGATAACATGACAAATTGAGTAAAGAAACGCCCTATGTTTGAAAGTTAAATTAAAATTCAAACATGGGGCGTTTCTTTTGTTTTTTTTAGCTAAACTTAAGTCGTTTTTTTGATAAGCGGGGTGGAAAAAATAGTAACTTCTTTTGGTACATAACACTTATTTTTATAATTTTGCGTCATAGTTCACATATAATAAAATATTTTAAATTATCGCTATGGAAAACCAAAAAAGAGTTTATTCCTTTGGCGCTGGCAAGGCAGAGGGCCGTGCAGACATGCGTAATGAATTAGGTGGTAAGGGAGCCAATTTGGCTGAAATGAATCTCATTGGAGTGCCTGTACCTCCTGGATTTACCATCACAACTGATACCTGCAATGATTATTATAAGATAGGCAAGCAAGAAGTTATAGATCTTTTACGCGGAGAAGTTGAAAAAGCATTAAAGAGTGTAGAGGATTTGATGGCTTCCAAATTCGGTGATGTGGAGAATCCCTTGTTGTTGTCTGTTCGTTCTGGCGCTCGTGCTTCCATGCCTGGAATGATGGATACGATTCTAAATCTTGGTTTGAATGATGAGGTTGTAGAAGGATTGGCGCGTAAAACTGGAAATCCACGTTTTGCCTATGATGCTTATCGTCGCTTCGTTCAGATGTATGGTGATGTCGTGATGGGTATGAAGCCTGTCAACAAGGAAGATATAGATCCTTTTGAGGCAGTTATCGACAAGGTTAAGGAAGAAAAAGGTGTTAAACTCGATAATGAATTGGACGTTGAAGACCTTAAAAAATTAGTGAGACTTTTTAAAGAGGCCATTCAACAGCAAACAGGCAAAGCATTTCCAACTAATCCAATGGAGCAGTTGTGGGGAGCAATTTGTGCTGTCTTTGATTCTTGGATGAACGAACGTGCCATCCTGTATCGCAAAATGGAGGGCATTCCCGCAGAATGGGGCACAGCTGTAACTGTAATGGCGATGGTGTTTGGTAATATGGGCGAAACGTCTGCTACTGGTGTTTGTTTTAGTCGTGATGCAGCCACTGGTGAAGATCTCTTTAATGGAGAATGGCTTGTGAATGCACAGGGTGAAGATGTTGTCGCAGGTATTCGTACCCCCCAGCAAATAACCTTAGAAGGTAGTCGTCGTTGGGCAGAACTGCAAGGCATTTCGGAGGAAGACCGTAAGGTAAATTATCCTTCAATGGAAGAAGCGATGCCTGAAATATATCGTCAGTTGGATACAATACAGACGAAGCTAGAAGAGCATTATCGTGATATGCAAGATATGGAATTTACCGTCCAAGAGGGAAAACTTTGGTTCTTGCAGACACGTAATGGCAAGCGTACTGGTGCTGCTATGGTTAAGATTGCCATGGATTTGTTACGTCAGGGAATGATAGACGAAAAAACTGCTATTAATAGATGTGAACCCAATAAACTGGATGAACTACTTCATCCAGTATTCAGTAAGGAGGCTTTGTCTTCGGCTAAGGAACTGACGCGTGGTTTGCCTGCTAGTCCGGGGGCCGCTTGTGGACAGATTGTTTTCTTTGCAGAAGATGCAGCCAAATGGCATGCCGATGGCCGTAAGGTCGTTATGGTACGTATAGAGACTAGTCCAGAAGATCTTGCTGGTATGGCTGTTGCTGAAGGTATTTTAACAGCCCGTGGCGGTATGACCAGTCATGCTGCAGTTGTGGCCCGTGGTATGGGTAAATGCTGTGTGAGTGGAGCTGGTGCCATTAACGTTGACTACAAGAATAGAATTGTAGAAATTGACGGCGTGGTACTTAAAGAAGGTGACTACATCTCACTCAATGGTACGAATGGATGTGTGTACAAAGGTGAAATTCGTACGGAAGCAGCTGAATTGTCAGGTGATTTTGCCGCTTTAATGGATCTTTGTGCCAAATATACGCATTTGCAAGTAAGAACCAATGCAGATACTCCACATGATGCTGAAGTAGCCCGTAAATTTGGTGCTGTAGGTATTGGTCTTTGTCGTACGGAACACATGTTCTTTGACAAGGAGAAAATTGTAGCAATGCGTGAAATGATTTTGGCCGATGATGTGGAAGGTCGGCGTAAGGCTTTAGCAAAGTTGCTGCCATATCAAAAAGAAGATTTTAAAGGTATTTTCCGTGCCATGGATGGTTATCCTGTAAATGTTCGTTTGCTCGATCCTCCCCTCCATGAATTTGTTCCTCATGACATCAAAGGACAGGAAGAGATGGCTCAAGCCATGGGAGTAACGGTTGAATATATTCGTCAGCGCGTAGAAAGTCTCTGCGAACACAATCCTATGCTTGGTCATCGTGGCTGTCGTTTGGGAAATACTTATCCTTGCATCACGCAGATGCAGACACGCGCTATTCTTAGTGCTTGTATTGATTTGAAGCGTGAGGGATTTGATCCTCATCCTGAAATTATGGTGCCATTAACAGGTATTCTTTATGAATTTGAGGCTCAGGAAGAAGTGATTCGCGCAGAGGCTGCTGAACTCTTTAAGGAGGAAGGTGTGGAGATCTTTTTCAAAGTTGGCACAATGATTGAAATTCCCCGTGCTGCATTGACTGCAGACCGTATAGCCACTCATGCGGAGTATTTTAGTTTTGGTACAAATGATTTGACGCAGATGACTTTTGGTTATTCGCGCGATGATATTGCCAGTTTCCTTCCTGTTTATTTAGAGAAGAAGATTTTGAAAGTCGATCCATTCCAGGTTCTTGATCAAAATGGTGTCGGTCAACTTGTAAAGATGGCAGTGGATAAAGGACGTTCTGTGCGCAATGATTTGAAATGCGGTATATGTGGCGAACATGGCGGTGAACCCAGTTCTGTTAAGTTCTGTCACCATGTTGGTTTGAATTATGTGAGTTGTTCTCCATTCCGTGTGCCTATAGCTCGTTTGGCTGCGGCGCAGGCTGCAATAGAGGAATAATACTCTAGGTAAATAAATACTAATATCAGGCTGTAAATCACTGCAATAGCAGAATTTACAGCCTGATTTGCGCTTAGGCGGTTCGTGCATTTGACCGCAAAAAATGAGCCAAATGAACGTATTTGCTTACTCTCTGCTTACACCAAATGACCCCCTTGCTTACACCTGCTTACACCAAGGTTCAACTTATTAAATAATTGTATATGATTACATTAAAAGCAGTAGTGCGAAAACCAAGGACAGACGGTTTCTTCTCCGTGTACATTCGCATTGTTCACAACAGAAAGCCGGGCTACATCAAGACCAATAAGATTATTGATGCAGCACATATTGACAGCAACGGTGAATTGACCGATCCGGTGGTCAATGAGTATTGTTCGATGATTATCCGACAATACACCGACAGGCTGAATAGAACTGATATTTCTCTTTGGGATGTCAAGGATGTACTGGAGTATTTGCAGAAGACAGATGAAGAAGTTTGTTTTAGCGAGTATGCCCAATCGTTCATTCACAAAATGGAAAAGGAAGGTCGGCAAAGAACCGCCAAGAACTACAAACTTGCCGTGGCGCATCTTGAACGCTTCTTAGGCTCAAACAGGCTTATGTTTAGCCTTCTGACTTCTACCGTCCTGAAGAAGTGGATTGAGAGTTTGTCGCAAACGAGCCGGGCAAAAGAAATGTACCCTACGAACATTCGTCAAATTTTCAAAGCTGCCATCGCTGATTTGAATGACGATGAAAGAGGTGTAAACCGCATCAAGTTCAATCCTTGGCTAAAGATTTCCATTCCCAAGTCGGATAATTCAGTTCAGAAAGCTATCAGTGCCGAAGCCTGTCGTGAGTTCTTTAATAGGCCTCTTCCCAAAACAAAAATGATTTCTTCCCTACCGGAACTGGGCAGGGATGTTGCTCTCCTATCGCTATGTATTGGCGGTATTAACTCCGTCGATTTGTACGAGCTCAAAAAGAAAGACTATAAAAACGGAATTATAGGCTATCAAAGAGCCAAGACTCGCAACAGTCGTAGAGATAATGCCTATATGGAAATGCGAATTGAGCCATTCATACAATCCACATTTGAAAAATATCTTTCAGATGACAAGGATGAACCATACCTGTTCAATTTCCATCAGCGTTATAGTAATTCTGATAGCTTCAATGCGAATGTGAATATCGGCATCCGCAAAATTTGTCAGGACATGGGTATGGATAAAGAAGATTGTTATTGCTTCTATACATTCCGGCATACTTGGGCTACCATTGCTCAGAATGATTGCGATGCGAACCTTTATGAAGTTGCTTTTGGTATGAACCATAGCCACGGATTTAACATTACCAGAGGATATGTCAAGATAGACTTTACCCCGGCATGGAATCTGAATGCAAAAGTCATTGACTTCATCTTTTTTAGCGATGAGAAAAGTAAACAAGGCAAGGCGAAAGACTTGGAAGAAACAGAGGACAAACTCTTCCGTATATCAAAGAAGATGATGATTTATGGTCGGGCTTATTTCAAAGGCAAGGTTGTGGGCGAACTTACAGATATAGGTTTCAGTAACGTGGATGAAGTCATTACGGAACTTGTCAAACAACTGCCCAAAGACATCCCCACAGGCTGTAATGTTCAGTTCCGTCTTACTAATTGCGATTCTCAAAAAGAAGTGGTTTACGAAAGAAGCAAGGGCAAAGGTTTCTAGCTGATGTGAGTAGAATCTAACTCTTAACAGGAGGGAAGAATTTAACTACTCTACCTTATAGCCGTATCAGTCATTTTTTTGATTGGTGCGGCTTTAATCGTATCTGCCCCTATCGGTCTGATTACGGTTAGCTACAATGTTGCCAGTTATCAGTGCAATAAGCAAGACCAGTCCCTTCCACAAAAGAACAAACGATTTCTTGATAATCCAGATTGCCGTTCTGAATACGTTGACTATCAGAAAACGCGCAAACCTAAGTACCAGGATGAACAAGAACACCACTGGTAGCAAGTATATTAAGAATAGTAATTCAAACAACATAACTTTCAACTTTTAGGGTGAATAATGTAGCCTATAAGAGACTGTTTCTATATGTAAATATAGTGAAAATCAGTGACATAGCAAAGAAATATCGTTGCTTTTTATAGCGTTTCAAGATACTTTTTACCTTCGGTTTCAAGCATTTAGGCTATGTTGTACTATGGCTTTCCAATTCTTGGTATTTGGGATAAAGTATCTCTTCATCCAAGTGATATGAGGAACAATAAATGTTGGCATTGACTACTCTGAATATATAAGTTTGGAATACTCTTTTTCCCTTTTGTCTTGGTGTATGAATCCTTGTTACCACATTATCCCTGTATATTGGGCAATGGGTTAATCCTATCCTCTATCCACGGAAACTTGGAAACAATCATATCGGGTATCACATCATCAGATGTCAAAAGGCACAGACCTCTTGGTTTGCAGGTAATGCCACCTTTGGGTTATGTTATTAAGGAATGTAGATACCGAGTAACCGTGGTTACACGATACCATAGAACCATAGTTATTGATAACTTCCTGTTCGGAAAACAGGATTAGGTCATTGCCTTGAATATAGTAACCGAGTTATCTTGATTATACCGTATCGAGACACTTCGGACGATTGTAAACAAGTTATCCCATATCCTTGGCTATCGGGTTAAAGTAACCTTGGTTATAGAATACCACCTTCAAAAAAATCTGTTGCGCATTTCCTTCCGGGCGGAGTTTCAGCGATAATTTTGTCGTAAAAAGAACCTTGGAGGACATCGAACTGCGTTGCAGGATTTGTCAAGCAAGTTGTACCTTTGTGGCCACAAAACTCCGTTTCGTATCAACAAAGGTGACTTGCCGACTGCTACCGCATCGGAGCGATTTCTCGCTGTTTCGCCTTGCGAAAAAGGTTCAGGAAACCAATTTTACTAAAGGACTATTGTATGATGACTCAAAAGACCAAGTACATTAAGGTACGAATGACCCCGGAGGAGCAATCAACGCTCAAAGAGAAACTGAAAGAGAAAAAGATGACCATTGCCACTTATGTTCGTTCAGCAATGGCAGAGTATTCAAACACCGATGCCAAACAACGGTTAGAACTAATCAATAACCTTGGTACGTTTTACCGGAAGTTCCGGGATGAATTATCCTGGGCAGGCGGAAACCTGAATCAGTCGGTCAAGAGAGCCAATGAACTTGCGGTAGCCGGGTTACTTCCACCCAGCTATATCCGGGAGGTCTTGATGCCGGTTATCCTTGAAACCCAGAAAACATTGAACGAGATAAAGAGAGACCTTGAAGCCGTGACACGCAAAGCTGTCAAACTATAGTTTCCCTATACCTTAATTATATATACCCCGATATACAGGAATCAAGATACCAAGTAACCACGGTTACATCGTATCAGAATATATTAGTTAAACACACCCCAGTATGATAGCAACCATATTACCCGGAAACTCGAACTTCCATGCAGTCGGTTACAATGAGCGTAAAGTAGCGAAAGGAGTTGCCCGTATGCTCGAAATGCAGAACTTCGGTACACTCGGCACATTCGGAAAACCTACCCCGGAGGAACTGGTCACATACCTTCAGGAATACACCTCCCGAAACACCCGGATTGAAAAGGCACAGTTCCACGTAGCCTTTTCCTGTAAGGGACATGAAATGACAGAGGCAGAACTACTGGACTTCGCTCACCGCTATCTGACAGAAATGGGATATGGTGAGGAGGGACAACCCTTGTTGGTCTATTCCCACTATGATACCGATAACACCCACCTGCACATCGTCACTTCACGCATCGCACCGGATGGCAGGAAGATACAGCACGACCATGAGCGCAGACGTTCACAGGAAGTGATTGACCGCATACTGGGGAACGACCGAAAGGAAGAAGTCAATAAAGATTTGGATGCAGCCAAGCAATACACCTTCTCCTCTTTCGCCCAGTTCAAAGCCGTAATGACTTCAATGGGCTATGAAGTCTATCAGAAGAATGGAACGATATTTGTCAAGCATGGTGGCAAAGTGCAAGAGAAATTTCCTATAAGTAGTATCGAGGCATTGTATAAGAAACGCGACTACAACAGAGCACGTAACCGCCAGCTTCGGAGCATCCTCAAAAAATATCGTGACGTAAGCTCCAACAAGGAAGAACTCCAAAAGGAACTGAAAACCAAGTTCGGTATCGACATCGTGTTCTTCGGCAAGAAGGATGCGGCATACGGCTACATACTCGTTGACCACGCCAACAAGACTGTTATCCACGGGGCAAGAGTGTTAGCCATTGATGAACTGTTGGACTTCGCCACCCCCGAACAACGCTTTGATCGCATAGAGGATTTCATAGACCAATTACTCACCCTCAATCCCAAGATAACCCAGGGCGAGATATTCCAAAAACTAAAGAAACATCACGCCTATATAAAGAAAGGTGTCATCTATTTCAATGGAGAGTCCCGGCATTTGAAACCGTTTATGGCAGAAGCCATAGACCGCAACAACCGCATCGAGTTGGTAGAGAAGTTCCAACCCACCACAGAGGCAGAACGTGATTTGCTTTGCAAAATCTATAAGGTGAACCGCCCCGACCTTGTTTCCCTTTCGTCTGAAAGAGCAGCGTCCCATATAGATGCAATCAATCGCCTGAAGGAAATCTTCGATGATGAAACAATCTCTTCCGTCAGAAGTGCCCTTCGTGAGGAAGGCTTCATCATCCGTCAGGAAGAAGATGCCACATACGCCATCAACTTTAAGAACCACATCATCATCAACCTGTCAGAAGAAGGTTTCAATCTGGAGCGACTGAAACGGAAGCCGACTAAACAGCAACAACCACACCCGAAGCACTCTGCCAATAAGCCACTCTCCCGTTACAACAAGATGCGAGACCACGGAGAAGGCAGCCACTCTGAAAAACGGGAATGGGAAGTCGGACAGAAAGGCGGTTATGACGATATAGATGACGGACATTCCTTGAAGAGATAAAAACGGGGACGTGTTGCCGTCCACTTTTTGGGCGCATCAAACTGAGATTCCGAGATAACATAAACCTTTATACCCCGGTTACTTTAACCGAGGGCATATAAGTGTTGCGCATTTCGTTTTCGCGGTTACACGTGCGATAATTTTGTCTTAAAATAATTCATCGCACGGAAAAATGATACAGACACCGGTCATAATCACATTCGCAAATCAAAAAGGAGGCGTGGGCAAGACCACCCTCTGCGTGACTTTCGCCAACTATCTGGTGACGAAGGGAGTGCGTGTCGCCATAGTCGATTGCGACTTCCAGCACTCCATCATTAAGTGCCGCAAGGCTGACATCAAGAAATACGACGTGCAGTATGTGCCCTATGATGTGCTGTCATACGAGGCCAACGACAAGAAAGCGATTATTTCCCTTATAGAGAAAATGCACAATGACCAAAGCCTGGATGTCGTGCTGATGGATTCCCCCGGCAGCCTGCAAGCGGACGGACTGGTGCCGATGTTCGTAAACTCGGACATTATCGTTGTGCCTTTCCATTACGATCTGATGACCGTTCCCTCCACCGCCAGCTTCCTTATGTTCATAGACCGCCTGCGCAAAGCCGTTGGCGAAAATATGAAAGCACAGCTTTTCATTGTCCCCAACCTGCATGACGGCAGAGTGGGCAAACGCTCTGAACTGGTTATTTGGGAGAACACCAGAGAGACCTTCTGCAACTATGGAATTGTAACCGGAAGAATCCCCAAACGTGCCGACATGGAGCGTTTCAGTACGATGGCGGCTCTGGATAAACAGAGCGGTATCGTTACCCCGGTCTTTGAACGTATCTACTCCTACATTTTTGACACGACCGAATCCATCCGGGAGCCGAAATTGACAGGAATACAACTGACCGAAAATTTGGAGGCGGAATTAAAAAGAAAAGCAAAAGAGAATCAATAACTATCAACATAGAAGCAATGACAAAAGACATTCCCGAAATAGATGACCTTCTCAAAGGCATCAATGACCCTGAAATGGCTCTTACGGATGAGCATACGGAAACTGCTACTACTTATCAAGTGGAAATAACCAAAGATTTTGAATCGGCTAACTCCGACTACTGGCAATCCTTCTTGTCCTATCTTGAAACAGATACCCAGGAAGACAAAGGAGAACGGATGATCTGCAAGTTAGACCGCGACCTTGCCGACTCACTGGACGAGTGCAACATCCATAACCGCAGCCGCTCCGACATAGTGAACGCCATTGTCCGCACGTTCTTCAAGACCTACCTGCCACAGCTTGCGCAGTACCGCCGTGATAACAAGTCGCTTTTCACCAACTATAAGGAGGCAAAAGCATGAGGACAATCCAATGGACTGACCAGATGACAACCCTCTTGACGGAACTGTACCCGGTGGAAACAACTTCCCATACCGCCATAGTATTGGGAGTAAGCGAGACCCTTGTCAAGCAGAAAGCCCGCAAATTAGGGCTGGTAAAAGTTGCCAAGACGAAATGGATGGAGCGTGCCGACTATATCCGCAGGCATTTCCATTACAAGTCATTCACACAGATGGCCCGTGATTTGGGTACAAGCCGGACGAATGTATGCAACATCGCCGCCAAGTTGGGGCTGAAACGCAGCCGGAGAGAAACATCCCTTATCATATCCCAAACCCGGAATGAGCTAATCAAACGGGAAAGGCGGCATGTAATCTTCGGGCTTGAACCGCTGACAGGAATCAAGGTGGTTTCCAACCGTGCCAGGGTAAGGCTCCGCTCACGGCTCAAAAGTCTGGGGTATGTCGTATGCGGCGAGCGTATCCTGTTGTATGCCACGGACAACTTCGAGCGCAAGACTAAGCTAGAAAACAAAGCCGTCAAGTTGGGATTGAGCTTCCTGCCAATGTCAGGAACTAATCTGCAAGTAGTATTCACCTTATAATAACATAGCACCATGCAATACGGACAAATAGTATTCCTGCTTTTCATCGTCCTCTTGTTCTACTATGCGGCATTGATAGTCCTCGACATCATGAAAGCCAAGGCAGCACAGGTGGCGGAACTGGAATCACAATCAGAAGAAGACATAGACATATCGGATGAAGCAAAGACCTTCAAGCCATTCAGAATCAGCCGGGATGAGTCGAAACAGAAAGAAACTGAGAATCAGAATGAATCGGAAAAACAATCGGATTCTAATTCTGAAACAACGTCAGACCGGAAACAACCTGAATCAAGCACGGAACAACCATTCCACCGCCCCGGCTTCCGTGAACCTATCATGACAGATGGCATCTTGGTTGAAGATTTGGTTGTAGAAGCAAATAAGATGGCAGAGAATGGAGAATCGGATTTAAGTAAGGTCATCCATGAGTGTGAGAAAGCAAGGTGAGCATAGAAACTTACCCGACAAAACAATATATAGCTTCTAAAAAGAAGCCCACACGTTCCTTTAGCGACCTCTGTTCCTTGGGTGATGAAATCAGATAAACAATTTCAAAAAAAATGCAATTCAAGAAAAAACTGAAACGTGCGTATGACCGCTTCATGGGTTCCTCTTTCGCACACAAAAGCTTGTTGGCAGTAACCGCACTTACCATCTCCGTGGGTGACATGATGGCGGCAAGCAAAGGTGCGGCCGGCTTTACAAAAGCCACCACCGAAATCAGTTCCTACCAGACCCCGGTTTCCAACCTGATGAAGGCAATCGCAGCCGTAATCGCCTTGGTGGGAGCTTTCAACGTGTATTTCAAGATGTGTGCGTTCGTATAGGATATATAGCAAATAACTAAATAGCAATAGTTTAGGTATGGACTCAATTTTACCTACTTCCATCAGACTTACTCTCTGCCACCCTTGTGGTGACGGAGCGGACACTTCTGCGGGAAACCAAGGGAGGAAAACAGCATGTCTGAAAAGTGCCGAGTCGGATAACTGCAAATCCGCGACTGAGGTGCAAGGAAGAAAGGCATACATGAGGATAAAGCCTGATTGGTTGAACGATAGTTCAGCGGCCTTAGAAGTGGCTACGGCGGAAAGCAGTTACATACGCCGTATCGGGACACCTGCGCGACCTGCATTTTCGCGCAAGGCAACGAGTCAGTCCCGAAGCGACCGCAATAAGCGGATAGAAGAACGAAAGTCGTATCCGACAGTATGCTGTGCCTGTTGCTATATATCTAAGCGAAGATTGCCTAAATCGGGATGCCGCAAGGCTATTGACAAAGGTCATGAATACCCGACATGGCAACGGAGCCACCATAGTAGTCCGAGCGCGGGAAAGCCGCGTACATGGCGAAGGGTGGCAGGTGGCTGTCAGTTATCAACCGTAGAAGACGTGAGAGACGTATGAGAAATCCACAGTTGATAATCGACACTCTGTGTTCACACAGCAAGACCTCGGACTATAAGTACGAGCGTCTCTACCGCTTGCTCTTCAATGAGGAGATGTATTATGCCGCTTACGAGAGGCTCAAAGTCAAGCAGGGCAACATGACGCCCGGCACTGACGGGGAGACCATGGACGGCATGAGCCTCGCGAAGATTAAGCGACTGATTGAAAGTCTCAAGGATGAGACCTATACCCCACATCCTGCAAAGAGGACATATATCCCGAAGAAAAACGGGAAACTGCGTCCTCTCGGAATCCCGTCATGGAGTGACAAGCTTGTGCAGGAGGTAGCGCGGATGATTCTGCAAGCCATCTATGAGGGTGCGTTCTCCGACCGCTCCCATGGCTTCAGACCTCACAAGAGCTGCCATACCGCACTGACTCAGATTCAAAGGACGTTCACGGGTGTGAAGTGGTTTGTCGAAGGTGACATAAAAGGCTTCTTCGACAATATCGACCACGACACACTCATCGACATCCTGCGTGAGCGGATTTCCGACGAGCGTTTTCTCCGTATGATTCGTAAGTTCCTCAATGCAGGATATGTCGAGGATTGGAAATTCCATGAATCCTATCACGGCACACCCCAAGGTGGCATTATCTCCCCGATACTTGCCAATATCTACCTTAACCGCTTCGACAGATACATGGAAGATTATGCCAAGACTTTTAACAGAGGTGTAGGTCGCAAGCGCAATCCGACGTATTTCAATCTCAATACCAAAACTTGTGCGTTGAGACGCAAACTGCGCCAAGAGACAGATGAAAACAAGAGGGCTGACATGACGGAACGGCTTGCCGTCATGCAGGCTCAACTGAGAACCATTCCCTGCAAGCTCGATATGGACGAAGATTACCGACGTATCGTATATACAAGGTATGCTGACGATTTCCTTATAGGCGTAATCGGGTCAAAGACAGACTGCGAGAACATCAAGGCAGACATCACTGCACATATGCGTGATTGCCTCAAACTCGAACTGTCGCCCGAAAAGACCTTGATAACCCATTGCGAGGAAACCGCAAAATTCCTTGGCTATGATATTACGGTGCTGAACTCCGACATGATGAGCAGAAACAGCAGGGGCATTCTCCAACGCAACCATAGAGGAAAAGTGCAGTTGCTTGTAAATTCCGAGACCGTGAGAAAGGCTCTTGAAAAGCACGATGCCGTCACATACCGTGAGTTGGACGGCAAAACCGTGTGGATGCCGAAATCGCGTACAAAGATGCTGGCAATGGAACCGCACATTATCCTCAGCAGGTTCAATTCGGAGATAAGAGGATTCTACAATTACTACTGCATCGCCAATAACTGTTCAAGACAATGTTCGTCATTCGCGTACATCATGGAATACAGTCTATGCAAAACGCTGGCCCAAAAGCTGAACCTGACCAAATCCAAGGTCAAAAGACGCTACTCCAAGAAAGGTAGATTCGTGATTACCCATAAGGATAAGAACGGAACCACCAAGGAGACCGTCCTCTACAACATGGGATTCGCAAGGAAGCCCAAGGGCTATGACGAGCAGACACATCTTGAGGCAGTCGCGGAGCAATTGCCGAAAACGACTCTAATCAACCGTCTGAAAGCGGGAAAGTGTGAGTTATGCGGTCAAGAAAACCAACAGCTCCATATGCACCATGTGCGGTTGCTGTCTGAGCTTGACAACGATACCCCTTGGGGTAGGCAGATGCTCAGACGCAGGAGAAAGACGCTTGCAGTATGTAAATCTTGTATGGAAATCATCAATCAGAAAAAGAAATGAGACACTTGCTTATGACACATAGAGTTAAACCACTGGAGAGCCGGATACATGGAGACATGTACGTCCGGTTCGGGGGCAGACACGTGGAAACGTGCCGCAGCAATGCGGTAACGCGCTTTGTGTCGAGCCTACCAAACGGCGACCAGGACGTGAAGAAGACCATCATGCTCACCATCGGTGGCTGTATCGCCTTTATCGCTTTGTCCGAGGCTCTTCCGCTATTCTTCAAGTAGTAGAAACATAACAAGATATTGACGATGAATCAGGAGGAATTTCCCGTATTCAAGGGACTGCAAAAGCCGCTGGAGTTCATGGGCATCCGTGGACGCTTCCTCACGTTGGCGGCATTGGCCATCGGCGTGTCGTTTGTCGGCTTCATACTGTTCTCCATTGTATTGGGAAAGCTCGCCGGATTCGTCGCCATGCTTGTCATGGCAGTCATCGGGCTGGTGACCATCTTCATCAAACAGCGCGGAGGACTGCACAACAAGCGGAGAGACAAGGGCATTTATATTTACAACAAACTGAGAAAAAGCTCCTAATTATGGCACAAACCAAGAAAAAAGTCTTTGACGGCCTCTATGCCGGGCTGGAGGAAACGGACGGCAATGTCGTCCTTTTTTCAGCCAAGGGCGAGCCGTCCGTCATCTTCGAGATGACCAATCCGGTGCAGCAGTTCTGTACTGATGCCGGGCAGTATATACGTTTTCAGGATGTACTATCCAATGTGGTACAGACCCTCGGCGAGGGGTATGCCTTGCAGAAGCAGGACATCCTTTGCAAACAAGCCTACCACCATGACGTGCCGGAAGATGCGGAGTTCCTGACCCGGAGCTATTTCAATTATTTCGAGGGAAGGGAGTTCACGGAGATACGCACGTACCTGATAGTGACGCAAGAGGCGCAGCGCAGCCAGTTCGTGCAATACGACCCGAAAACATGGCTGGATTTTCATACGAAGGTTTCCAAGGTGGATGATATCCTGACCGAGCGAGGCATCCGCCATCGTAAACTCAGCAAAGCTGAAGCATCCGAGTATTGCCACCGCTTTATGGCATTTCAGTTCCGGCACGGTGCCTTTTCCATGACCAACTTCAAGTCATCGGATGAATACCTGAGAACCGGGGAGCGCATCATCCGTTCCTACCCGTTGGTGGATATAGACGAGATAAACCTGCCGTCAGTCATCAAGCCCTATACGCAGACGAATATCAACGGATATACCATCGCCACCGACCTGTTCTCGTTCCTGACCAACATCCCTTTTTCGGATTGTGTGGTATTCAACCAAGTGGTCCAGATACCCAATCAGAGAAAACTGTTAAGGAAGTTACAAGCCAAGGCAAAGCGTCACGGCTCCATGCCTGACCCCAGCAACAAAATAGCCAAGGCTGATATCGAGGAAGTCTTGAACCGGCTTGCCGTGGACAGTTCCATGTTGGTATATACCAATTTCAATATCCTGGTCAGTTGTCCTGCGGATAAAGTAACCCCGGTTACATCGTATTTGGAAACCAAGTTATATGAATGTGGCATCATGCCGTCACGGACAGCTTACAACCAGTTGGAACTATTCACGGATAGCTTTCCCGGAAACGCCTACGCTTTCAATCCTGACTACGATTTGTTCTTGACTTTATCTGATGCGGCATTGTGCTTTTTCTTCAAAGAACACTTAAAGGAGTCTGAGCAGACACCTTTGACCACCTACTATACAGACCGACAAGGATTGCCGGTCTGCATAGACTTCACGGGAAAGGAAGGCAAAGTCAAGATGACCGACAATGCCAATTTCTTCTGCATCGGGCCAAGCGGAAGCGGAAAATCTTTTCACACAAACTCGGTCGTCCGCCAGTTGTTGGAACAAAACACGGATGTGGTGATGGTAGATACAGGTGATTCATACGAAGGAATCTGCAGCTACTTCGGTGGCACGTATATCTCCTATACCAAAGAGAAGCCTATTTCCATGAACCCCTTTAAGGTGACTAAGGAAGAATACGAACTGAATTTTGGCGAGAAGAAAAACTTCCTAAAATCTCTGATATTTCTGATATTCAAAGGCAACGAATTGCCCACGAAGATAGAGGACATGTTGGTGAACCAGACCATCGTGGAGTATTACGATGCCTATTTCCATCCCTTTGAGAAATTCACAGAGAAGGAACGTGAAGGCTTACGCCAGAAGTTGCTTGTGGACGCAAAGATGGAAGAAGACTATGATAACTATTCCACCAGGATGGAGGACATAGACGAACTGATAAATACGGAAGAGCCTCCTTCCAAGATTGAGGAGAACCGTATGTTGATGCTGCCTACCGAGGCTCACAGACAAAAGCTGATTCGTCAATACCGTTCCCTAAATGCGCTTGCCCATGATCAAGGGGCTACTCAGGCAGAAAGGGAGCGTGCCTTGTGCATCATGGAGAAATTCAAGAAGGAACTCTATGAGAACTCTTTCTTGATAAAGATTGAGAAGCAGATTGATTACTTGGAAGTACAGAAACGCAGGCTCAGGGTAAAGGAACTGTCCTTCAACTCCTATTATGAGTTTGCTTTGGAACGCATCCCGCAAATCACTTCGCAGGAGAAAATCAGTTTCGGCATCCGGGACTTCGCCGCTATCTTGAAGCAATTTTATCGGGGCGGTGAGTTGGAAACCACACTGAACTCCGACTTGGATGTAAACCTCTTTGATGAGAGGTTCATCGTCTTTGAGATTGACAAAATAAAAGATGATCCCGTGCTTTTCCCTATTGTGGTGCTGATTATCATGGACGTATTCCTTCAGAAGATGCGTATCAAGAAAGGACGCAAGGCACTGATAATCGAAGAAGCGTGGAAAGCGATTGCTTCTCCTACGATGGCAGAGTATATCAAGTACCTCTATAAAACGGTAAGGAAGTTTCACGGTATTGCCGGAGTGGTCACTCAGGAATTGAATGACGTGATAGATTCGCCCATCGTAAAGGAAGCCATTATCAATAACTCGGATGTCAAGGTTTTATTAGACCAGACCAAGTTTAAGGACAGGTACGATGAGATAGCCGCCATATTGGGACTGACCCAAATACAGCGGCAGCAGATTTTTACCGTCAACGCCCTGAACAACCGGGAGGGGCGCAACTACTTCAAGGAGGTATGGATATGCCGGGGACAGAACTCCGATGTCTATGGGGTGGAGGAACCGCCCGAATGTTATTGGGCATACACCACCGAGCGGACTGAGAAGGAAGCCTTGAAGATTTACCTTGCCTACTATGGCAATATGCAGGAGGCAATCACGAGAATCGAGGCGGACAGGAAGCAAGCCGGTGATGACAAGTATCTGGTATTCGCAAGAAAAGTCAATCAACAACAAAAAGTGATGTCGTTATGGTAAGAATTAGAATGATACTTGTGGCACTCATAACAATAGTGGCCACTCCAAATTTATTCGCCGCATGGAAGGTAGTCATAGACAAGAACTGCATCAAGGTGGTAAGTAGCAACCTTGCCTCTCAAAAGCTGATTGAGGGTCAGCATAACCAAAGGCTGGACTCAATAGCCGAGAAAAAGAAGAAGGTGGAACTCTATACCGTGAGCATGGCTACCATCAAGGAACTCTATAAGGTGACAATGCAGAACGTGTCGGGCTTCGGTACGGAGAGCAAATACTACAAGGAGATTGGACTATGCGCATACGACATCCTCAAAGATGTGCCGGAACTTATCCAAACGGTAAGCAAGGCAAAGTTCTCCAACAAGCTGCTATGCCTGAATGAACTGGGCAACCTTGTGACGGAAACCCAGCAGTTGGTGGGCAATTTCGTCAATATCGTGAACAATGCCACGATACAGAATCCACTTAAAGGACAAGGTACGGCTGAGAAGAAAAATGACGGTTATAATATGCTTGACCGCTATGAACGATTGTCACTTGCCAATTCCATCTATTCCGGCCTTTTGGAGATACGTTACAAGGTGGAGGGCATGATACTGATGGCCCAATATGCCACTGCTAATGACCTTTTCTTTGCCATTGACCCGGAGGGATGGGCAAATGTGGTGACGATGAAGAACAATGTCAGCGGTCTTATCAATGACTGGAACGGATTGGTTACATCTAATTATTGAGAAGTATGAAAGACTTTAATATAAGAATTGGATTGCTCTGTATAACATTGTCAATACTGCTTTCGGCGAAGTCTCACGCTTATGTCATCCCGAAAGACCTGCCGACCATTGAAGCCCTGATAGCCCTTCACAAAGCCGTGAAGAAAGATGAAGACCAGGCATTGAAACGGGTGGCCACCAGCTTCGGGGAGCAGTCGCTTGTAGCCAAGGGAGCCATCAAGTTCAATGATGTACGGACAACACTCGATACCAAGTTGGGCAATGCCCATTCGTACCTTGTACTGGCAGGTGCCATATCAAGCACCGCCAACTCCCTCTATCAGTTGGTCAAAGAGTACAAGGACTTTACGAGCAATACCTTCAAGTATGTCTCGAAGAAGCCTTTTGTCGGCTGGTACTATGCGGATGCCAATGTAGCCATATCAAGGGAGATAAGCCATTGCTACAAGCTCTATGCTTCCGTGGCAGCTTCGGGTATCAACCTGATGAAGGCAAGCATGGACGAAAAACTGAATCTGGTAATGACCCTCAAAACCTCCATTGACAGGGCACGGTACATCATTGACAACGCCAATCTGTACTGCTTCCTGATAACGGATTGCGGTTGGAAGCCGGATTATATCTGGGAGATTTTGAACTCCAATGTCAAGGATGAGATAGCGAATAAAGTAATCAATAAATGGAATCAAGGATATGCAGGTTAGAAACATCATACTCGGTTTAATCACATTTATGGCATTGGGCACTCCAATTACAATGTCAGCCCAACGCCCGACCCGTGACAAGGAGAAAGAAAAACAATGGAAGTCCATGGAAAACGGGCCTTGGGACTTTGCTCCCGATTGGTACTATTACTTCTTGCACAACAAGTATTCCGGTGCGGAAATGTATTGGAAGTGGGCAGGCTTCAAGTCCGGCTTCCGGGTTCGCTTCAAGGAAAAGGACTCCGATGTAAAACGTATCATGCCTACCCGTGTGACGGCGGAAGAGACCCAGAGGCAGAAAGTGAAGAAGGTGGAAACGGAGCGCAAGTACATCGAGGAACTATACAAGGAAGAGCTGGTTCGAGAGGCTGACAGGTCGGTTGATCTGACATACGCCACCTACAAGGACGAGTTTGACCGTATGCAGAAGTGTATCACTGACGGACTGCTCTACTGCATGAAGAAGAGTGACGGCAAACTCAAATACCAGGTGGACGAGTTGAGCCGGCAGAACGAGATTCTTTGTTCCGGCATCGCCTATATCCATAAGACAGGTGTCGGCTACGGACTGGAGAATGCCAAACGGCAACAGGCATACGAGGAAGCCAAAACGAAGATGCAGGAACTGGTCAACCAGACTGCCCATTTGTGCGTAGTGGCAGCAACGCATTATTAAACTGTAAAATTAGAATAACAATGAATGTATTATCAATTTTCCTGACCATAGGCTTGCCCGCCATTGACGAGAGTCTGGACAAACTCTTGGTTGCCATGGAAACCTTCCCGAATGTGGCGGTATTGGGTGACGCGGTCGGACTGGCACGTGTCATCGGATTGCTGCTTGCCCTTTGTGTCGGCTCATACGAATGTTGGATGATGATACTCGGACGGCGCGGTATGGATGTGATGAAGCTCCTGCGCATTGTCGGTATCTCCATCTGTATCTCTTCCTCGTCATGGATCTGTTCCGCATTGCAAGTACCGGGCAAGGGATTGGAGTCAGCCACCAAAGCGATGGCACACTCCAAAAACAAAGAGGTGGCCGCTTTCGAGCTAAAGGTAGCACAAAAGCAGAGTGAATACTTGGACCGGCTGAGAGCCGTTCAGGATTCCATCGCGACCGCCAAACAGGTGGCAGCCATCGGTGAGGATGCGGCTTGGTGGGACAAACTTATCTACAATGTGGAGAACTTGGGCAGTACCATCAACAACTATGCCCAACGTGCAGCCGTGGCTGCCGAGACCAAGGTCAGCGAGTGGATCAACGATGTCATACGCTTCATCGGTGAACTGATATTCCAGATGTCCTATTACGGCATATTAGTGGCGCAACGGATATTCATCGCCATTATGATGATATTCTGCCCGATCATGTTCGCGCTATCGCTTGCTCCACCTTGGAGTTCGGCATGGAGCCAATGGATGTCAAAGTTCCTTTCCCTCTCGTTATGGGGCTTCGTTACCTATATGTGCCTTTACTACATTGACTTCATCCTGCTCTATAACCTTCAGCAAGACATGGTAGCCTACAACCACCTCCTGCACGGTTCTGTCAATACGTGGGAACAGATTGGCGCATTGGGATTGCAGGGCATCGGCTCTAACTGCATGTATGCGATGGGTATGCTGGTGGGTGCCTACATCATCCGCTTCGTTCCCGAAGTGGCCTCTTGGCTGATACCCGGTGGCGTAAGTTCGAGTGCGGCTTCTGCGGCAGGTTCTACTGTTACAGGTATGGCTGCTACGGCTGGTTCTATCGCCGGAGGAGCGGTCGGTGCAACGGCAGGTGCGGCAGGCTCGGTAATTAAATCCAAGTGAATGTAATCTTAAAACAAAACGATATGCTTATAGAATCTTTAGCACAGAAAACCAGACTTGCCATGATGACGGTACTCGCAACCATCGGAGGTTGCGCCGTCATCTGCGGCTTCACGGTCTGGTGCTGCATCTCTTTGGTCACCAAGGAGCGGCAGCAGATATATGTATTGGACGGTGACATTCCTTTCTTGGCGGAACGTGCCAATTTGGAAGCGAACTTTATTATGGAGGCGAAGGCGCACATCCAGCTCTTTCATCAATACTTCTTCAACCTGCCACCCGATAACGACTATATCAAGTGGACGGTCAGCAAGGCGATGTATATGGCGGACGGTACCGCTTTGAAACAGAAACAGGCGATGGACGAGAACGGTTTTTATTCCGACATCATATCGTCATCGGCAGTCTGCACCATTATGTGCGATTCCATCCAGTTTGACGAACATGAACGGAAATTCACCTACTACGGTACGCAGCTAATCAAGCGGCGCACCCGTGACTTGAAACGGACGATGGTAACGACCGGGTATTTGGAGAATGTGCCGAAGACGAGGAACAATCCCCACGGACTGATGATTACCAACTGGCGCACCATAGAGAACAAGGATTTGGATTATTAAAAACAGCAACAATGAAATCACTCAGAAAGATATTGCATGAAAGCCGTCTGAAAACCCACCAACAGGTTCGGGCATGGCTGCAACCCAAGATGGGGGCAATCGGTACGAAGTATCGGCTGGCGGCAAGAATACGTTTGGCCAACGCATGGGCGACCAAACATCCGAAGCGTACATTCGCTTATGTAACCGGGACATTGGCTTTTGTTCTGGTGGGCAACATTTGGATTAGTGGGGCCAATGTAGATTCTTCTAACGAATTGAATGAAGCAAATCAAAATCTGATAAGCAACATGGAACCGCTTTTCACAGGCTTCCATACCATACAGGCAAACAAGGACATCCAGCGCAACACGCTGATGGACTTGGTAGTCCAAGGTCAGGAACTCCGTGAGGAATTGGATTCCATGATTGCCGTACCGCATAAGTCAAGGATGGATTCCACCCGTATCGTTCAACGATACCGTCAGCTTGAAAACATTGTCAAATCCCTTAATAATAACGAGACCAAATGATTAAAATCAATTTCAAACAACCCAAGTATATCTTTCCGCTGGTGGTGTTCGTGCCGCTATGCGCGTTGATATACTTCGTGATGCAGATGTTCTCCGGTGATGGTGATACCGGTCAGTCGGTAGCCACCGACCGCATCAACATGGAACTTCCCGAAGCCCGTGCGGAAGAAGCTGGAGATAAGATGTATGAAATGTCACGCAGATTTGGTGACGAGGATGCCTTTACCGCAGTCGGTGCCATCGGTGAGGAGAAGAATGAGACCGAGGAACTGGAACATGGTTACACCGAGGAAGAACTGAATATGCTTGATGCAGCCGAGGCGGAACGCATCCGTCAGCAGAAAGAAATGGAAGAACTGGAGCGTTCCCTTGCAGAATCCCGAAAGCATATCAATGAATATGCCTATGGCGACCCTTCACAGAATGGTGAAAGTTACTCATCTAAAGACGAGTTTGCCCAAGATTTGGAGGAAATCCAACGCAGGAGTTATGAACGGCAGAAAGCCATCGAGAGCGGGTTGGGCATAACCAACCCGGAGCAGGAAGAGGCTTTGCAAAGGCAACGTGCGGATTCCATAGCCAAAGTCAGGCAGGAAGAGAAAGAACACAACCGTCCCAAGCTGGTTATCAAATCCTCCGATACCAATGCGGACAAGTTCCACACGGTATCTTCTTCGGACGATGCGGTGGATGCCAAACTGATCCGTGCGATGATTGACCAGACCACCAAGGCGCGTGAAGGTACCCGTCTTCGATTCAAACTATTGGACGATGTGACGGTTAGCGACATCAACTTGAAGAAAGGCACTTACCTTTATGGAACGGTGACAGGTTTCGGGCAGCAGCGTGTACGTGCGGCCATCACCAGCATCCTGGTTGGGGACAAGTTCGTAAAGGTCAATCTGTCCGTTTTTGACAATGATGGTATGGAAGGCTTCTATGTTCCCGAATCTCAGTTCCGTGACTTCGTAAAGGATGCCGGTTCCAGTGCGGCGCAGCAGAATATCAGCTTTGATTCGGGAAGCGGATATGAAACCGGCATATCGGCTGAAGCCATCGCCTTGCAGACCTTGCAGAATATGTATAACTCGGCATCGTCGGCCATATCCTCCAATATCCGAAAGAACAAGGCGAAAATCAAGTACAATACCATTGTGTATCTGATAAATTCGGATGAAGCAAGGTAGAGATTATTAAAACAAGAATCATTAAAATTATAATTCAATTCGTATGAAATCCAAGATTTTTCTTTTCATTCTCAGTGTCTTCTTTGTCGTGGGCAACGCATCTGCCAACGAAAGAATCTATGTCAATAGCGGAGTGACCACCCACATCGTCATGCCGGAGAATATCAAGTTAGTGGATATATCCACTCCCAAGATTATCGGCAACCAGTGTGCCGACAACATTGTGCGTATCAGACCTTTTCAAGAGAGCGATTTCATTTCGGTATGCGATTATAAGGAAGATGAACTGTTAGGTACGCTTACTTTGATAGGTGAACGGCATATCGCGCAGTATGATATTGTCTATACACAATCCCCCACATTGGCGGCATCCATCTTCCAAGTGCCATACAGCGATACGCAATCTTATATCAACCCGGAGGTGTCTATGCCCATGTCGGAAATGGCCCGCTATGCGTGGGCGGTTTATGGCAGCGACCGCAAGTTCAATCAGGTGGTGTCAAAGGCGCACGGTATGAAGGCTGTAGTCAATAACATCTATGCCATCGGGGATTACTTCTTCATTGATTACTCGTTGCAAAACAAGACAAAGATTCCTTACGACATAGAAGAACTGCGAGTGAAGCTGACCGACAAGAAGCAGAGCAAGGCAACCAACTCACAGACCATCGAACTGACTCCGGTATTCTCGCTTAACTATGCCAAGAAGTTCCAGAAGAACTATCGCAATGTGTTGGTGCTCCCCAAGCTGACATTCCCGGACGAGAAAGTGCTGCGACTGGAGATTTCAGAGAACCAAATCAGCGGCCGCGTCATCGTGCTGACCATCGAATACGAGGACATCCTCAATGCCGACGGCTTTGACTCGGACATCTTGAAGAACTGCGATTATTATCCGTATCACTACATTAAATACTCTGACGTACAATGAAAAAACTATTATTTATTCTACTTTGTGCGGTTATGACCATAGGAACATCCGCACAAGCACAAGATGCCAAACTCACGATAAATGCAGGCTTCCAGTTCCCCTCCACGTTGAACGCCACGGTCGGCTATGAACATCCGCTGTCCTACGGCAATGCCGTGGAGTTGTATGGCGAGGTGGGCAACCACTGGAGGAAAGATGACTTTTGGAAAGGTTACTTCTGGGATGGTGGTATTGTTTACAAACAACGGCTTGCCCGATATAAGAACGGTATGCTTCGCTTCCGTTTCGGCCCTCAATTCGGTGCGGTGGAAAGGAAATTCTTTCTCGGACTGGAAGCGGGCTTTGAATACAGCTACGTTTTCAGAAACGGATGCGAGTTTGTAATAACCCAAAAAAATAACGTGAACTTTCTGCATGGGGACACTTTTCGTAACGGATTGCTATTGGGCATAAAGATACCATTTTAACCGAGTGATAATTTTAGATTAAACAAAGTAACGTATGGCATTTGAAGAAACAAGGGAACAGCAGCAGATGTATAACTACTTCCGTAGCTGCATCTACATCTTTCTCATCATTGAGATAATTATGAATCTGCCCATTGCGGCAGATAACCGTATTACGCAGTTTATTCTTGACCTGTTAGGCAGATTCCCCGTGTTCACGTCCGTTTCGGGTTGCAAGATGGTGGAACTGGTCTGCATCTGTGTGGTGTGTATTGGCACAAAGGCGAAGAAGGCATTGAAGTTCAATGTGAAGACAATGGTCATCTACCCTGTATTAGTCGGATTGACCCTTGTCGGACTTTGTTTCCTCTTTCACAAGATGGACTTCGGAATGAGTTGGATGGGATTCCCTGCCAATCGTATTCTCTATGCCGTATGTTCTGTGGTAGGTACCATGCTGGTGCATCAGGGATTGGATGGCATCGCCAAGTATTACAACTATAAGGTTGGTGATGACCGTTTCAATTTCGAGAATGAGTCCTTCCAACAGTCGGAAGTGCTTGCCAATAACGACTACTCGGTAAACATACCGATGATATACTATTGGAAACGGAAGATGCACAAGGGTTGGATCAATATCATCAACCCGTTCCGTGGCACGATTGTTCTCGGTACTCCTGGTTCGGGTAAGTCTTTCGGTATCATTGACCCGTTCATAAGACAACACGCCGCAAAAGGGTTTGCCATGATGGTGTACGATTTCAAGTACCCGACATTGGCAAAGACGCTTTTCTATCAGTTCTGCAAGAATCGGAAAGCCGGAAGGCTTCCAGCTAATTGTGGTTTCCGTACCATCAACTTTACGGATGTGGAATACTCAGACCGAATCAATCCTATTCAACGGAAGTATATCCCGGACTTGGCGGCGGCTTCTGAAACGGCTGCTACTTTGCTGGCATCCTTGAACAAGGGAGGTGGCGAGAAGAAAGGCGGCTCGGAAGCCTTCTTCACCAATTCGGCAGAGAACTTCCTGGCAGCGATTATCTATTTCTTTGTAAACTTCCACCCTGTCGGGTTCAGGAACGGAAAGAAGTTGAAACGCTATATTCTACTGGAGGGAAAGAAACTGGAGATTGTTATTCGGAATTGGGATGACTTCAATGCCATAGACGATAAGGGAAACGTGGTGTTAGACTTTGTTGATGAGAACGGCAATGATGTTTCTACGGATGAGGATAGGATGTTTGTGGACTTGAACGGCTTTTCTTATAAGGACAGAACCAAAAGGTTGATTAAGATTGAACGCTGCTGGTATGAGGATGAACACGGCAATGAGGTTGAGCCGGACACCATTACGGGCGAGTTTTCTGATATGCCGCACGTATTGTCCTTCCTTGGTAGGTCTTACGACCAGGTGTTCAACATCCTGATGCAGGATGACAAGATAGCCTCACTAATGGCTCCCTTCAAGAGTGCTTTTGAGAACAAGGCGAATGACCAGTTGGAAGGTATGGTTGGTACGCTTCGTGTCAATGCCGCAAGATTGGTATCTCCTGAAGCCTATTGGGTATTTACGGGTGATGACTTCGACTTGAAGATTTCTGACAAGGAGCATCCGAGCTATTTAGTCATAGCCAACGACCCGGAAAAGGAACAGGTAATCGGTTCGCTGAACGCTCTGGTATTGAACCGACTGATTACAAGAGTGAACTCTAAGGGGAACATCCCGGTAAGCATCATCGTGGACGAGCTGCCCACTCTGTATTTCCATAAGATAGACCGGCTGATTGGTACGGCACGCTCCAACAAGGTAGCCGTCACATTGGGTTTCCAAGAGTTGCCTCAGTTGGAAGCGGACTATGGCAAGGTGGGTATGCAGAAGATTATCACCACTTGCGGTAATATCTTCATGGGGGCGGCTCGTAACAAGGAAACATTGGAATGGGCACAGAATGACGTGTTCGGCAAGGCGAAGCAGACCTCACGCTCAATCTCCATCAACGACCAAAAGGTATCTACCACCATCTCGGAGAAGATGGACTACCTTGTTCCGGCAGCCAAGATAGCGGACATGGCTACCGGTTGGCTGGCAGGTCAGGCGGCACGTGACTTTACCGCTACCGATGACAAGATGCTTAACAGCTTCGACATTGAGCAGTCGGAGGAGTTCAAGACCACGAAGTATTTCTGCAAGACCCACTTCGATATGAAGAAGATTAAGATGGAGGAAGACCACTATGTGGTTCTCCCTAAAATCTATGAGTTTAAGAATGACCGTGAGAAAGAGATAATGCTGAACCGCAATTTCAAACGTGTTAATCAGGAGGTCGAGGATATGGTCAAGGAACTGCTTGGAATGAGTTGATTATGGAAAGACTTGCGAAGATACCCACTTTTAGCGGTAGTGTACTAAAGATTATCGCCATTGTATCTATGGTAATAGACCATTGTGCTTATTTTCTGATGGATAACAATTCTACACTTTACGAGGCCATGCGCTGTGTTGGTCGTATCGCTTTCCCGGTGTTTGCCTTCTTGATAGCGGAAGGCTTCGCTTATACGCATAACAGAAAGAGGTACTTTACACGGCTATTGGTATTTGCCGTTATCAGCGAAGTCTCTTGGTATCTGTTGAATGGAGCGGACGGTACGCACAATGTGATGTTCACGTTGGCTTTGGGTGTGGTGGCTTTGGCTGTACTGGAGAAACTGAAAGAGAATAGCGTCCTTTGTGGGATTGCTATTCTCTCTATTGCTTATCTTGCCACTTGGTCAGGAGTGGATTATGAGTGGCGAGGGATATTGATGATTTTAGTTTTCAATCTGTTACGAAATCAAAACGATAATCTTCCTTTTCCCTATGGTCGAATGATGCAGCTTCTTTGTGCTTTTCCATTGATGATGCACTATGGCAGCATCGGTGCTTTGCTGGCTTGTATGACCATATTCTTATACGATGGCGCAAGAGGATTTATCAAGGGCAATGTCGCAAAGTATGGATTTTATGCTTTCTATCCGGTACACTTGCTGCTAATATGGTGCGTTATAACATTTTTAGCACACTGATAACTGCCGGAACATAATCGGGAGCTTCCGCATACCCAATCTTTTTGAGCCAAAGCAGATAGTTCCCATCTTCTCGTTTGTACTTGTACTGTACCTTGGTATAATAAGCACGTACACTTTCCGACCAATGGTCAAACTCATAATACTTCCCGGTACGCGGATTGGTCAATCCAAAGAGGTTGTGCCTATTCCTGCACAGCGGAGAGGTGAACCAGCCCGTTTCCAAAATGGCTTGTGCCAATACTACTTTCGGATATAGGATGCCGTTCCGTTTGATTTCTGCATAAAGATTGGGGATGGTTAATTCAGGGAGAAGCTCGTTTGCTTTAACTCGCTTGAATTTTTGGGACGTTTTACCGTCCACTTTTCGGGTGCATAGACGCTTGTTTGTTCTAATATCAGGTTGAGCTTTTAATGTGCCTTCCAGTTCTTTATTAGGCTCTGTTCGTGCTGTATTATCCTTAATATCAATGTTATTTGCATTATCGTTTGCTCGAATTTGCTTTATTTCAGCTTCTTTCGTTATCGTATAGAATTGTGCCGATGCCATTTCCGGCATCAGCATCAGAATCATTGCAGTCAGAATAGTGTTGCGCATTTCTTCTTTGGGATTTGATGTAGATAATTTTGTGACATCCAAGCGGTAACGACACCGCAAAATTAACAGTTCAACATCATTCAAATGGAATTACACAACAGAAATCTATCCGAAATGCTGCCTTACGAGAAGCTGGCAGTATTGGGCATCGACAAGGAGAAAGCGGATTTGTTGCCCAAAGAGGTAAAGGAGCGACTGGTGTCAGGCGAGGTTACTCCGCTGATGCAGGTCTCTATCCATGCCCGCAATGGCGACATCATCACCTTGCCTGTGAAGTTGCAGCTTACGGCTGACAAGAACGGTAATCCGGCTCTTATCGCCTATCCGGTCAGAGCGGAACTTGAAGTGGAACGTAACAAGGTTCTCCGCTTGACCGAGCAGGAAGCCGCACGGTTACGGAATGGCGAGGTGCTTCAAAAAGCCGTGGAAGTAAACGGTGAGAAAACGCAGCAGTATCTTCAATTAGACCCGGAAACCCAATCGGTCATCCACCGCAAAGTAACCGACATCCAACTGGAGCAGAAGCTCAAAGATATGGAAAAGGTCAATGACATTGAATTGGGCACCCAGCAGAAGCAACAGGTACGCGAAGGCAAGCCCATCGAACTCAATGTAGGCGGTGAGAAAGTTTCCGTGGGCGTGGACTTGAAAGAGCCACAAGGCTTCAAAGTTATCCAAGGCGATATGAAGGAGTGGGAACGGCAGCAAAAACTCCGTTATGACGAGCAGCATCCTGAATACCTGGGGCTGGTAATGACGGACAAGAACCGTTGGGAATATCAAAAAGTCGTGGATGCCCAGTCCAAGGAACGGGCCATCCACCTTAAACCCTCCCGTGAAGAAAAAACAAGCCATACATTTAAACGCTGACGGTTATGGCAAAGCAATCAGATAAAGAGCTGGAAGCCGGACTACCCAAAGAGTTCAGCAATCTGAAGGCAAAGCATCCAGATGCGATGCTCCTTTTTCGGGAGGGTGACTTCTATAAACTCTACAAAGAAGATGCCGTAAAAGCCGCCTTGATTCTCGGTATAGCCACGATGGACAAACTGACTTCGGGCATTGAGAAGAAGATAAAGACCGCCGAGTTTCCAAGAACCGTATTGGACACCTATCTGCCCAAACTCATCCGTGCCGGAGCACGTGTCGCCATCTGTGACAGGCTTGAAGTTGTAGAGAAAATAAGGAAGAATGAGGAGCCAATCCTATCAAACAATATCGATATGACAAAGAAGAGTAAAGAGAAGGTTGTGCAGGAAGAGCCTGCCAAGACTGTGAAGAACGCAGCCGGGAAGAAACCTGCCAAGGAAAAGAAGGTGGAAACACAAGTGGAAGCCAAGAGTGAACAGAAAGCCGAGGCGAAACAGGAACGCAAACCGCGCGAGCCTCAAATGGTAACTGCCGCCGGTGAGAAAGTGACCCACGGCCATGCCTACCAAAGCAAAGCCAATCCTGAAGAGTGGTACTTCACCGCCAAGATGGACGGCAAGCAGTTGAAGCCCCAGCGGATGGATGCTGCCGACCTTGCCGCCTACCAGAAGAAGGAAATGACCGTGCCTCAGTTGATGGAACGCTATTATCCCACCAAGCTGATGCCCAAGGTTTCGGAGGAAGCCTTCAAGATGCCGAAGTCCATTGCCGGACCGGAAGGTAATATCTCCGTGGAGAAGTTCAATGTTTATAAGGAGAAGGATGAGCAGCGTGCCGACTATGGCAAGTATAAGTTCTACGCGCAAATCGGTGATTCCAAGATGTCGGCAGTCGCTTCAAGACAGGACTTGAATGCCTACTTCGACCGGGTAATGACTCCGGCCCAGTTGGTGGAAAAGAACTTCGGTGAGCGTCTGCATCTGAAATCAGCCTACGAGAAGTACCAGCTTCCCGAAGGCATAGACCCGAAAGGTGTGCGTGTGGCGAAAGACCGAGGTGACAACAAGTGGAAGGTGTCCGTGGATATGGGCGACAAAGGCCGCACCACCAAGCATGAAATCTCCTTCGATGACGGCTATTCCCTTTTCAAGGCAAAGACCGCCACCCGGGAACAGATTGCAGCCAAGTATCTCAATACGGAAATCACAGGTATGCTTGCGGCAAAAAGTGTCAAGGTGGAGAAATCTACATCCATGAAAAGGTAACGCAATCAGACAACAATTTAATGATAAAAGAAAAACAAGATATGAGTGAAAAAATGAAGCACGAGGAGTTGGTGGAACTCCTTCAGGAGGGTAAAATCGGTTATCTCCGTTTTGTCATGGAGAGTGAGAACGAACAGGATTATTTAGAGTGGTGCCGTACCCACGGCACAGACCCCTCGGATGAATCCGCAGAGTTTTATATCGAGCAGACGGACATCGAACAGATGGACCGTCAGGTAATGGACGACGAGGACTATGGCATCTGGAACTAATTACAATCCATCAGCTTCGGGCAATGCCGGTCAGGTCGCTTTGGATAAGTTTGCGGCGATGATGATTGACCGTATGGAGCAGATGAAAGCCTCCGACTGGAAGAAAGGCTGGATTGGCGGTGCATCGGGTTATGCCGGCTTGCCGCAGAACGTGGGCGGCAGGAACTATTCCGGCTCCAACTCGTTGTTCCTCCAACTTCATACGGCAGCGAATGGTTATGACCTCCCTGTTTACCTGACCTTCAAGCAGGCGCATAACCTCAAAGCCCATGTACTGAAAGGAGAACACGCCTTTCCGGTGGTCTATTGGGATATGCTGGTGAAGGACAAGAACGGACAGAAAATCAGTTCGGATGAATACCGTGCCATGAGCCGCGAGGAACGGAAAGATTTGGAAGCGATACCTTTTATCAAGGCTTTCCCGGTTTATAACGTGGCGCAGACCAATCTGGCAGAGGTACAGCCGGAACGTATGCAAAAGCTGCTGGATAAATTCAAAGTACCGGAGCTTCGAGATACCGAAGGTATGTATGCCCATGCCGCTCTTGACCGTATGGTACAGACCCAAGGGTGGCTCTGCCCGATACAGGCGGACAAGCGGGTGGACGGTGCTTATTATTCTCCCTTGGCAGACCGGATTGTTGTTCCCTTGAAGGAGCAGTTCAACATCGGTAATACACCGGAGGAAATCTATCGCGGAGGTATGGAGTATTATTCCACCATGCTCCACGAAATGACGCACTCGACCATGACGGCTGAACGACTGAACCGAGAAATGGGTGGCAAGTTCGGAGACCCGAAATATGCGAAGGAGGAATTGGTGGCGGAACTGACGGCTGCCATGATCAGCCATTCGATGGGATTTGATTCCAAGATAACGGACAACTCAGCAGCCTATCTGGATTCGTGGATTGGTGTCCTGAAGAAGGAACCGAAATTCATCGTTTCCATCATGGCGGATGTGAACAAGGCATCAGACTTGATACTTGACCACGTGGACAAGCAACGGTTGGCATTGGGCGAACAGCCTTACCTTGCCAAGAACGACCCTTTTGCTCCCTTGGGTGCTGATGAGGAAATTCCCTTCAAGAATGCCGCCATTATCAAGACCCGTTCCGGTGACTATGCCATCCGTGCTTCTTACAATGGTGTGGAGTTGGGATTGAAGAAAGTTACCAAGGACACGGCAAAAACGTTCTTTCAGCTTACTGACCAAAAAGATAAGTCGGCATTTCTGAATATGACGGCACGTAAGACATACGAGCCGGAGTTGACAGTTATGCGGAGAAGTCAGAAGGTAAGTTCCGGGATTAGCTTGTAATCATTCTGTAAATCTTAGCGATTATGAGTGATTACAAAGTAAACTTCAAAGACATGAAATCCCGTGTGGGTGTGGATGACGTAGCTTATACGTTGGGCTACCGTCTGGACCGAAAAGCCGGTGTCGGCAAATATATCGAGCTGGTATTGGGCGAAGGCAACAACAGACGTGACACCCTCATTGTAAGCCATCCGCATAACAAGGCGGCTCAGACTTTCTTCCGCAGGGATGGCTCCAAAGGTGATGTGGTCACTCTCATCCGTGAGAATCTCAATTCATTCTTGGTATCGGGTAAGGACGATTGGCAGAAGATTGCCAAAGTAATGGCACGCTTTGCCAATATGCCCGAACCCGAATACCGGGAAGATAGAGAGTATATCAAATCTGTCAGACACGATGCCGTATTTGATGAATCACGCTATGAAGTAAAGCCGATTGATACCAACAAAATACCGGTACTATTCTCCCAACGGGGCATTTCGGATGATACCGTGAAAGAACTTTCATCTTTTATTTTTCTTGTCAGAGATAAGCGGAACGGAAAATTTGACGGTTACAACATCGGTTTTCCTTATACCAACGGACATAGTGACGAAGCCAACGGCTACGAGATTCGTGGCTATGGCGGTTACAAATCAAAGGCGGCAGGTACGGATTCGTCCTCTTCGGCTTGGGTAGCAGACCTGACAGGTGGCAATCGTGAGGCTGTACGAAGCGTGTTCTTCTGTGAGTCAGCTTTCGATGCAATGGCTTTCTATCAAATGAACAAGATACTGTTAGGTACGGATGTGGCTTTGGTCTCATTGGGTGGTACGTTCTCTGACAAGCAGATAACCGAGACTATGGCACGTTTCCCTAATGCGAGGGCGTTTGACTGTTTCGACAATGATTTAGCCGGACGTATCTATGGATTGCGTATGATGGCGATACTGGAGGATATTCCAATGAAAATCAGTAAAAAGGATGATGTTCTTTCTATTGAAGCCAAAGGAAAGTCCTTTGAATTGAATACGGAACGCTCTTTAACGGCACAGGTCAGCGAGAAACTATCCATTCGTTACAAGATGGGTCAATGGCTACCACCCAAGGCTTTCAAGGATTGGAACGACTGTCTGATGAACAAGTCGATGATGCCGATAATCTCTCCGCATAAAGAGGAACGTGAACACAACTTGACTGAACGCAGAAATGCAGGTCTTAAAATGTGAAGTATATGATAAGAATAAAATCAAAAGTGGCGGCATTGGCCATTCTATCAGTTTCCCTGATGAACGGCTTGCCTACATTTGCCCAGCAGACCGACCCGGCATTGACGGGTGCGGTGATTGCCCAGACGGTGGAATTGAAGAATATCCACAAGCAACGTAAGAAAAGACAGGAACAGATTATCGCTGCCGAGACAGCCGTGACCTTGGCCCTTGACCGTATTCACTCTGTGGAGAACAAGATGCTGGAATACCTCTCCAATGCGCAGGGTGCGATGCAGAACCTCTACCAGATTAAACGTGCAGGGGAATTGGTTACGACTGAGATACCAAAGAACTGCAGCCTGTTGACCAAATCTGTCGGGCATAATCTGAAAGGTACGGCTATCGCTGCCATCGTGTCGGACGAGCTGACGGATGCGGCAACACAGATGGCGGCTCTCTATCCGTTCATGAAACAGTTAGTGACTTCGGGCAGTTACAACGTGCCCGGTGGGGACGGGAAGAACGAGAAGCACAAGGTGAACTTGCTCAACTCCTCCGAGCGGTACTATATCGCCAATGAGGTGGTGACCCGACTGGAAGCCATCAACACGGATTTATTCATATTGGCATGGCAGGTTCGTACCTTATCCTGGAATGACCTCTGGTTCTCTCTTGACCCGGAGGGTTGGGCAAGTGTGATGTCTGGCAAAAATATCATTGACGGCATTGTGTCGGAATGGAATCAAGGCTACTTGCTTAAATGGTAAATCGAATGGATTTAGAACTCAATTAGAATAATAATCAAATAACGTATAATCAACATTCAAATAGTATGACAATGACAACAGAAAAGAAAATCATTGGTCGTTGCCCCTTTTGTGGCGGCAACGTAGTGAAGACCTGCAAGGGTTATCGCTGCGAGAATAATATGGGAGAACATCCCTCGTGTGTGCTGAACATCAATGCCATTCTTGGCAACCGTAAAATGGCGGATAATGAGATAGCAGAACTGCTTACCAATCGTTCCGTTCTATTGGATGGCTTCACCAGCAAGGAAGGAAAAGCCTTTCCTACCGTACTTGAACTGGCTGATGACGGGAACATCAATATGCAGGCGGTTATCGGTAAATGTCCTCATTGTGGCGGTGAAATCCGTGTGGGAAGTCGTGCCTTCAACTGTTCCAACTATGGCAATCAGGAATCTCCCTGTTCGTTTGCCATCTGGCGAAATATCGGTGGGCATCAGGTAACTTTGGCTGAAGCCAAGGAACTTTGTGAGAAAGGCATCACTTCTAATGAACTGGAGATGTATCGTGAGGACGGTTCGGTGTACCGCAAGCGTCTGGGTGTCTCTCCTGACAAACTCCAAATTGTGAAGATATGAGACCGGGTACAAGATTAGCCATTATATTGGCTTCGATTATTCTGTTTTGGGGCGTTGTGGGTTATCTCGTTTTCCGTGGTTATAATCCGAAGAAGCGTGCCGTCGAGGTGGCTGAACTGGCATTGAAGGCTTCGGTGGATAATCCGAAAGCTGTCAAGATTATCGGTATCAGCCAGCCGGATTCCGTGTTTGGCAGGGAGTATATTACGATGGACGAGAAGATGATTCTCTCTATGGCGATGATGAAAATCAACGAGAAGGTGATGATACTGACTGACGGGTTGGAGAACTTCAATCCTGACGACAAGGAGATTGCCGGACTGATGGAGCGTCAGATGGAGGCGATGTCGGTAATTCGTTCTATGACTCCACAGTCAAATGATAATGTCAAAAAATCATTTACCGGTTGGAAAGTCAAGATTGAATACAAAAATGTTGATGCCAATGGCAAGCCTTATCATTCCGAATACTGGTTCATATTAGACAAAGAGGCTCATTGTGTCATCAAGTCTTTTGAGATTCCTTTGATGTAGAAAATATATTTTTCCTCTTTCATAATGTGTTGCCCCGGCATCCGGGAACCGCAAGGTTCAAGGGTGTCGGGGATTTTTGTGCCTGTTATCTTCATTCGGTCATCCGCGCTCCCGGTTCTATTTCCCGATACAAAGTAACGGAGGGCGGTGCCGACAGCAAATGCCGCTGCTCTTGTCTGCACGGAAAGCAGACGGCAGCCTTCCGCAATTTGTGCCAAATTGGGTATTCCGTCTCTTTCTTTCCGCTTGCCACATTTGCCTTACGCCCCTTGTTCCTCCGTGTGATGGCATCGTAAAAATCACCCGGAAGCGAGAAGCCAAAAGGCTTCAAACAAAAGGGAAAAAATTAGAACATATGGCAATCACACTTAAAGACAGAGAGGAAAAGATAAACCTCAAAGGGAATGTTTACGAACTGACCTTGTTGTGGAACAGAGAGGACATCCGCAGATGCGCTTTCGGTATGGCTCCCGATTATGCTCATATCCGCAAGGATGGCAAGAACTTCGCTTTGATAGAGTGCTACTCTAATAATAAAGGCTTTTCGGTTGAGTGTTTCCATCGCTTGTTGGTTAAGCCGGAGTGGAAAGTGTTGTTCCGCAGTGAGGACATCAATACCATCCCATTGGAGGAACTTTTAGAGAGGTTGCCGATAGGATAGTAAATGTATAACAACTTAAAACGAACATATATGAAAGGAACAGAGCAATTTAAAGAGATTATCAAAAACTACCTTGATAACCGAGCAAAGGAGGATGAACTTTTTCGTGCCAAGTATGAAGCTACAGCACGTAGCATTGATGATATTGTAACTTATATTTTCAATGAAGTTCAACATTCAGGTTGTTGCGGTTTTTCCGATATGGAGGTGTTCTCTATGGCAGTCCATGCAGCAGAAGAGCCAACATTGATAATTGGCGAGCCATTATCTTGTAATGTTGTAGTGAACCACCATATAGACTTGACAGAGGAGGAAAAGGCTGAACAAAGGGACATCGCCCTCAAACGCTATCAAGAGGAGGAGTTTCGCAAGATACAAGTCAGAAACTCCCGACCCAAGCCAAGCAAACCCAAAGTTCCCCAACAAACCGAGTTATCACTATTTGATTTTTAAGCGTATGAAACCAAGAAACAAGTTTGAGAAATTGGTGGCAGCTTCCAATGAGAAGCTGACCGCCATCGGCTCTAAAGCCGTGGAGTGGGCAATAAGAAACGTCGTGAAACACATTGCGTTCCGTACATCAAACCGTAAATGTACGTGTGGCGATTGCGGAGAAAAGTTTGATTATGAGGGAAAAGGTAAGTTTGTACGTTGTCCTCATTGCGGACACCGCTTGCAAGTAACCGATACGTTGAAGCGCAAGTACCAGGAGAGGAGCTACTTTTCTACCCTTGAAGCGATTGACGGATTGCAAGTGCAGCGAGTATTCCTTTTGACGGTCATTTACCACAAAGGGAAACCGATGGATTTCTATAATTATGAAATATGCCGTTTGTGGCTCAATGCCAAAGGACAAGTGGCGGTTACTTCAAGAATGAAAACCAGAGGTTATTATCAAGACCGCTTTAGTTTTGCCAGTCCGATAGAGTTGAGGAGATTGTCTGATATCTATATGGTCATATCCGATACTTATATCTATCCTTATTATTCTGCCCTTCCCGAATTGAGACGGAACGGAATGAAAGGCAAATTGCCCGATTGCCATCCGCTCAAACTGATGAAATCTCTCTTATCTGACCACCGGATGGAAACAATGATGAAAACGAGAGACTACAAGGCGGTTGAGTATTTTGTCTATCACGCTTTCGACCTTAATAACTGTTGGCAGTCGTACAAAGTAGCTTCACGGCATCATTATCGGATTGAGGACTTCGGTACTTGGTGCGACATCATCCGCTTGCTTGACAAGTGCGGTAAGGACATCCGTAATGTCAAGTATATCTGTCCGATAAACTTGAAAACCGGGCATGACCATTGGTTGAAGAAAGCGGATGCCATTGAGCAAAAGCGTAGGGATATGGAGCGGATGGCAAAAGCCAAGGCACACGAAGCCGAGTTTTACAGGAACAAGTCCTGCTTCTTCGGCATTGTCATCAGCGATGAAGATATAGAAATTTCCGTATTGGATTCGCTGGAGGCTTACAAGGAAGAGGGTAACAAGATGAAGCATTGTGTTTTCCAATGCGAATACTATGCCAAGACTGACTCTGTTATTCTATCGGCTCACGACCATCAAGGAAACCGCATCGAGACCGTGGAGTTCAGTTTGAGCCAAGGGAAAGTAGTACAAAGTCGTGGAGTTTGCAACAGCAACACTGAATACCACGATAGGATTATCAAGTTGGTGAATGATAATGCCCACCGCTTCTTGGAGGCAAAAAGGGCAACAGCATAAGTTCCTTTATATATGTTCAAACTCCGACTTCCGCCGTGAGGCGTGGGTCGGAGTTTGAACATATATAAAGAGAGTTATAGCTCTATCAGATTAGCATCATTGAGTTGAGAATAATCTACGTTCATAATGGCACCGTTGGAAAATGTGGTTGCGCCATTATGGGTAATTCCATGTTGTATATGTATATGCCCAAACAAGTGCAGCCGTGGATGAATCTGTGTAATCCGTTGCAACAATTCTTCCGAGCCGTAGTTTATGTTATCATCAAAGTCTAATATGCCGTATGGCGGACAATGCGTTATCAACACATCGGTATCGGAAGGTATTTCGGCATAGTTCCGGTTTTGTCGGTCACTGATGCAGTCACTCATGAACATGGGTACACCATAGAACTTCAAACCTTCAATTTCCAAACCGGAATTGCATAGATAATGGACATTGTTGTTAAGGCCACTGATGTTTGCCCCATACAGACATTCATCATGGTTACCACAGATGAATATCTTGTGCGGATATGGGAGGTCACAAAACCAGTTCAAGAAGTCAAGGGCTTCCTTCTCGCTTCCTGACATAGTGAAATCACCAGAATGGACAAGAATGTCCGCTTCGGGCAAGTCGTATAGCCGATGATGGCAACCGTGAGTATCTGATAGGTGTAAAATTCTCATTTTATGATATATCGTCTGTTAAGGTAATCCATCCACTCATTGAGATTAGGAATGTTGGCTTCATTCAGACACTCCTGCATCAAGGGGAACAGATCTTCGTAGGTGATGTGCTTGAATGTTTGCAATCCGGCCGGAGTCAGCTTGGATTCGTATTCGCCCCAGATTTCCGAGAAATGCCCGTTTCCTTTGGGATAAACCGTGAGACTTGTAAACTCCGTAAGTTTATCATCTTGGTTCTCGCACAATCCGAGTATCATGGATGCACCAAGAATGTGGTTGCGCCATATCTGGCGGTAACGGTTGGCTGTCACATGGGATGTCATCCTCTCTTTGTCTTCAAACGGTACGTCTGCTATAAACTCCGGTTTGAACCAGCCGCAGGCATTGCTTGGGTTGCTGTAATTGTCTGCAAGATGAATGCCGGAAGCATTATGTGTTTCTTCCCATTCTTTCGTGCCATGCTTGATAAGATACTCCTTTTCCGTGTATTTCACCTCAATGCCAATGCCGCCCTTCTCACCGGGATTTGCTCCCATGGGAGCATATTCGATGTAAACATCAAAGGATGTGCCATCTTTAAGCCCTCCGGGGTTATGCTCAACAAGTATCTGGCTGATGGTAGCTATTCGTTCCTCTCCGAGAATACGATTGAACAGGCGGGCTGTCCCATCCAGGTCATGTCGCATGGGAAAGAATACGTTGTATGGGATGTGTTCGCTGCGCAAAAGATTTGTAACCATTTGCCCTTTTGTCAAAGAAGCTTCTTTGTCAACTTCTTCCGTTATCTCTTTTCGGAATCCGCTGAAGAAAATGCGATAAAGGTTATGCTCATCACGGCAATCCTTCCAAGTTAAAGAACTTTTTACCTCTATCTTATATTTCTTGCCGTTCTTCCGAATAGTACGGATAGGAAATCTATCAGCGGCAATGTTAATCTCCGGGTCATTGACCTTGAAATCTATTTGATGTTGTCTGGCTATAGCCTTAAATTCAGCGTGTTTCATAATCTACTTTTGGGGCAAATATAATATGATGATACTATTTCTTTCCGTATTCAGTTTTCTCTTCTGCTACCATGCCGTACTCCGTTTGTGTCGGAAGCATATATTCTTTGGGGGACGTGGCTTTGCCGGGTTGTGTTAATGCCGGATTCAGCCGTTCTTTCAATTTCGTGTTGCGTTTCAGCACCGACATATTGCGGATGGCGAAAGACAATGCTTTCTTTGTTCCTACCAGTACACAAATCTTCTTAGCACGGGTGATACCTGTATAGATAAGGTTGCGTTGGAGCATCACGTAGTGCGTCATCAGGACAGGCATCACCACGATGGGATATTCCGAGCCTTGCGACTTGTGGATGGTTGTTGCGTAGGCTAAGGTCAGCTCGTCCAGTTCCGAAACTTCGTATTCCACTAACTTGCCATCGAAGTCCACTTGCAGGGTTCTATCTTCCAAGTTCACTTTCTCTACATATCCCAGGTCACCGTTGAACACATCCTTGTCATAATTGTTGCGGAGTTGCATCACTCTGTCGCCTTGACGGAAGGAATAACCACTTCTGGTCAGTACCAACTGGGAGGTGTTCAGAACGGCTTGTAGGGCTATATTCAGATTGGCTGCACCTACCACCCCTCGTTGCATAGGTGTGAGGACTTGGATGTCGCTTGCCGGGCGGTTGTATGCTTTGGGCAATCGTTCCTTTACCAACTTGACGATGGTTTCCGCCACCTGTTCCGGTTCTTCTATCTGCATGAAGAAGAAATCGGTCTGCTTGCCGTTGCTGGTGTCGGGGAACTGTCCCTTGTTGATGGCATGGGCACTCATGACGATACGGCTGGTCTGTGCCTGTCGGAAGATGCGTGTCAGGCGGATGACCGGTATTCTCTCAGAGTCGATGATGTTACGAAGTACGTTTCCGGCACCTACGCTGGGCAACTGGTCGATGTCGCCCACCAATACCAGGCGCATATTCGTTGGTAAGGCTTTCATCAGGTTGTTCATCAGAATGATGTCTATCATGGAACATTCGTCCACGATAAGGGCATCCCCTTCCAACGGGTTCTCGTCATTGCGTTTGTAACCGTCTTTCGGATTGTATTCCAATAGGCGGTGGATGGTCTTTGCCTCCATCCCTGTCGCTTCACTCATTCGTTTGGCGGCTCGTCCGGTAGGTGCGGCAAGCAGGATGCTCAGTCCCATGCTCTTCAAGGCTGCGATGATTCCTTGTGTGGTGGTGGTCTTTCCCGTTCCGGGACCACCTGTCAGCACCATAACCTTGGAGGCGACTGCTTCACGGATGGCTTCCACCTGCACTTCGTCATACTCTATGCCGGAGGCTTTGGAGATGGCAGCGATGTCTAATGCTTTTTGGAAGAGATTTCCGTCCGCATTATTCAATAATCCGCTCAGACGGTTGGCTGTTCCTACTTCTGCATAATAGAAGGGTGGCATATAGAGTGCGTCACCGTCTTGTATCAGGTCTTCACTCTGCAACATTTCTGACATAGCCTGACGGATGGGTTCTTCGTCCGCCTTCAAGAGTTCGATGGCCGCATTCAGGAGTTGTTCCTCTTCGGCATAGACGTGTCCTTCTTCGGAAAGGTGGCTGAGTGTGTAGGTGATGCCGCTCTTGCAACGACGAAGGTCGTTCTTCTCATAACCCATCTTGGCGGCTATGCCGTCGGCTGTCTTGAAACCGATGCCCCAGATGTCATCTGCCAGTTTATAGGGATTGGCCTTGACGGTATCAATGCTTTCTTTTCCGTATTGACGATAGATTTTGGCAGCGTATGCGGTACTGACTCCATAACCTTGCAGGAAGAGCATCACGTTCTTGATGTCCTTCTGCTTCTCCCAACTCTCGGCAATCTTCTCCACACGTTTCTTGCCGATGCCGGGCACTTCGTGGAGCCGTTCAATATCGGTTTCAATCACATCGATGGTTTCCAGTCCGAAACGACTGACGATAAGTTGGGCGAATTTCGGGCCGATGCCTTTCACCAGTCCGCTGCCCAGGTACTTCTCTATGCCATAGATGGTGGCGGGCATGACCTCTTCCCAACTCTCCGCTACAAACTGGTTGCCGTATCGCTTATCCACTTTCCAATCCCCTTCGCACAGCAGAACACTCCCTGCCGGCACTTCCAACAGATTGCCGACAAGGGTTACAAGGTCATTGTATCCTTTGACCTTGACCCTCATCACCGAATACCCGTTTTCGGGATTTTGGTAGGTGATTCGTTCTACTACACAACGGAGCTTTTGCATATGCTATCAACTAATTCCTTATAATCTGCAAATATAAGCCTTTTAAGAATGTGATTTTGTGATTTATAGCGAAATCTATTTGAATAGAATCAATCTAATACTCATATATCCAATCCATATTATCGTAAGAACACCATTTACTATATAGGGTTTCAATAAATAATATCACACCAAACTGACGAAGAGACATGGATTTTGCGTATTTCTGTTTATCGGGTTCCATATTTTTGAGAGCATTCTCGGCTTTTTTCGTCCACTCTTCAATGCTGATATGATTAGTGCAGAACATCATTTCTCCGTGCCAAAACTTTCCTGATACGTTATTTTTCCACTTTTCTGGACAGGTCAGTTCTCCTTGATAATACTTGAATATTGAAGCATAATCTTCATATTTTCCTGAAAATCCACGTAAGTTGCAGCTTTCTGTCAACGCACAGAATAAGGCATTACAAAACTCTCTCCATGGTTGTTCGCCCGATAATTGTACGTTCTTTATCAGCCAATAGCCATCTTCTTCTATTAACATGAAACGTCCTATTAGGCATCCACTCCTATATACATAGAACCATCCATCATCCAAATATAAGCCATATCTGTTATCCCATCCCGTCGGTGAGCACTTCATTATGTTTTTATAATCTGATTCTGAAAATATAAGACGGTCAAAAGGGTTTGCTACACTTTGCCAAAAATGACGTTCCACGTTTGTTAAAGCTCTATTCTTGGGGTAAAATGTCCTGAATCCGTTGTTTTCGTCCATCATTTCGTGACATAAGGCATGATGATAGCCAAAATGTTCGCCTAAGCAATACAATTCAAACAAGTGGCTTATTTGTCCGTTCTTCGCAAATTTCTTCTTGATAAGATTGTATTGGCAACCATACATGGCACTTGCAAACGAAGCGGTAAGCATAGCTATAAGATGTCTATTTCCTTCCCATTTCATTGCGTTATGAATGGAGGAGGTGAAATCAAAGCCTCTATAGAAAGAGTCCCAAGCACGAAACACACAGGTAAGGATGCTATAATTATCTTTTTCTGAAATAGATTCTTGCCAAGGTTTCCATTTCCAATGTTTGCTAAAATCTACAAACATTTCGTCAGAGTGATAAGCATCGCTTTTAGTGTAGCCATGTCGGAGTTTTCTGATAAGTCCTACCATAAACATTCGAGCATAGTATTCCTCCTTTTCTACAGAAGGAAGTTTCTCGTTACCATTCGGGTAAACCAAGTTGTCATTCCAAGCACACATAAGTTGCCACATCAACCACTGTCCGCCAACTCTTAGCCATTCTTCGGGTGACCATTCTGTATTCCTTACTATGTTGACATTTTGATTGGGTACACTAAGTACATTTATGCTGACTGCTTGCAAATAAGCATGAGCATATAGGGACAACTCAACTTTATCATAGTTGTATGATATGAGTTGATTCCAAAATGTTTCTCTCTCATTCTCATACGTCCAAGCCGCCAAATCACCAATAATTGTGCCTATCATATTTATTTCCTGCTATCAAATAATAGTTGTAGTTTGGTCGAAGCATTTTCTGAAAGGTATTCATCAGCTTGAATATCGCAAACAATCTCATCTTCAAGAAAAGAAATTTGATTATTGCTTACCTTTAGTGGGCCGTGAATGGTAGTGAACACATAATAGCAACTGTCATCAATAGCATGTAATGAGGTTTTGTCCTCTACGAAGTAGGCTGCATTATCATCGCCTACAGCTATGCAATACATTAGATATAATTCTGAGATATTTTCTCCTTTGTGTATGAATACAACTTTATCGCCTTTCTTTGGGAAATTGTGGTATTCACACGGTTGGAAACCTCCCCACCTAAAATAAGCACAGCCATGATTTTCTATGCAAGTGGTAAACTCTTCGTATGCTTCATCATCCAGTTCCATGGCATGCAACAGGTGTTCTGTATTCTCATATTCTTCCTCGTCTTTGCTGACGATGTATATCTTCATCCACAGACTTCCCTTATAGGGGTTAGAACCGTTGACCTGACTAAGCTCACATTCAAAAGCTTCTGCCCAACCCATATCCATCATGTCAGCCAAATCCTTATTATCCGACCGAGGTACATATCCCAAGATGTAGTCAAAATCAAAGTCATCCGGTTCCCCATCATAATCATCGGCCAAGGCTACGGCAATAGCATATTTGTCGTGCTTGTTGTCTTTTTCTCTGACTAATGCAAGTTCAGCCCCCTCATATAACTCATCCCAAACTTCTTCAAGGTTATGGAACGTAATACCTGCTACCTGACACTCCTTGTAGAGAACGCGTTTTTTATCTCTATATAGGTATGGAGGAGCGGGCATCCCCATTGTTACTTTTATCAATTCAGGCTCTTTCGGTGATTCAACATCACCTTGCAGAATAGAGCGGGCAGAATCCTCTGGATCTACACTACTTTCCTCTTCGGGAATTTCCACATTCCAATCAATATCCGTTATTCCTCTTCGTTCTAACTGTTCTTGAAGGTCACGGAGTTCGGCATCGCATTTAGGGCATGTACCAAGGCAATTTCCTTTGTGAGTGCATTCTGATGGTGTGTACTCTAAGTTGTATCGTTCTGCAATCTGTTTTCTGATTGCTTTTAGCATTTCGCATTTTTCTTTTCCTGTACTCATGACCTTATTTTTATAATGTTCTGTAATTATCGCTGTCTGGTAAACTTTTTTGTGGAAAATTTATGATTTTGAGGCATAATTGGATAAGGAACGGACTCCCTCCACAATCCCGAAACAGTTCTTCTATGATAGTTAATATGTTTGATACCACTGCACCCCACAGTCTATACAGACGAATCCTCCATTATCTGACAGACCTATAGTATGACTTCCACATTGGGGACAGCAGACAGGATTATGGTTCGTACTACTATAAATAGAAGATACTTCTTTTCTTTTATATTTTTCCTTATCCAACTTTTCATCCACCCCTGTTGTGTAGTGATGAAAAATGAATGATACTACAAATAAAGAGAAAAACATAATTATTAATGATAAACCTTCGTTAAAATCGAAAACAGATATAGTGAGATAAGATGAAATCAATAGTGTACAAAAGACAACTGCCAATATAAACAGGCAGCCAAACTTACTATATGCAGAGTAAACCCAAGTATGTCTTCCATCTTTTACAGGTGTTTTACTCCTTAGATTGTTTCTTTCATCTTTTTTTGTCTGCTTATCTGTATTTTTATGTTCAACTTTTTGATTTTCATTTTGAGTCTTTGAAAGTATTCTTCGTATTTCAGCCATGTCTGCTTGTCGATTACGAATGAGGCGTTTATGGTTGTCATACTTAAAGTCAGTGTATGATATTTCAATCAGTTTAATACCGTGCTTGGGCAGAACGTCCCTGCGTCGCTGGTCATAAATACGTCGCTGTTCGTCGCGACATACACCACTCACAGTGGTTTTCTTGTTGAAGAAAGCCACCGATTCTGTGTGTTGCCGCTCCTTATATTCTACAACGAGTTTTAATTGGGGATAATACGCATCAACAGGAAGTTTCTTTCCGGGATTCCCATCGCCACGCAGAAAGTCAAAAGTCTGCTGCCTTGATGCTTTTAAACCAAGAACTTCATCGCATAAATCGATGACATAGTGTTCATCGCTATTCTTTCTTGATGTCATATTTCTATTATTTTGTAAACCTATGTTGCAACTGGAGTTATTTCATTAATCAATTTTTGTTGGACAACAATATTTTGTTATATATCTAATCTTAACTACATTGGTAAACCTAAACCTTTTTTTGATGTCTTCGGCGGTTCTATCTGCTTCACTTTCGTTATTGAATCCGGGAATGATAGGCACTTTAATCGTTGCTTGTTTATCCGTAACGCATCGTTTCAGTATCGTCAAATGCTGTTCTATCATAGATGATACACGTGTGTATGAAGAATATGTATCCGAATCTAAAGATTTGACATCCACAATCCAGTAATCTATTGCCTTGCTTAATTTCCTGATAGTTTCACCGGAACAGCGCAACGAAGTTTCTATTGTAATCTTCCATTTTTCGTTACAAAGGTCACAGAATTCCTCAATAAACTCTGGATATAATGTCGGTTCTCCACCTCCAAAACAAATGCCTCCGTCTGTTGCTTGAAAATAGATGTTGTCAATCTTTACCAAATCATACAACTCACTTGGAGTAAGCAGCATAATACCATTCCTCAGAGTCTTTCCATCATCTTCGTATATCGGCTCATGGCATTTCTCATTCAGGCAATACTTGCATTTGAGTGGGCACCCCATGAAAGCGACAAGCGTGGTTACTCCATGTCCGTCTGTCCCCATACGGAGCCTGCTGATGGTAAAGATGGGTGCTCTTGACATTTTATTCTTCATTATGGATTGTTGGTTTCATCTAAAACTATGATTTAGTGATTAAAAAATCATCCAGTTGTTTGCGAATATACTTAAAATCAACACCTAAGTCAAGTGTCCTGAAATATATAGTGCTACCAGTCTTCCATTTTAATTGACCATCAGGTACAATATCTTCATCTGTCTTTGCATATAGCAGCATTCCATCTACTTTCCCCTGCATATTATCATCTTCATTTAAAACATAGACAAGTATTTGGTTAAGGTTAGCACTGTGAATACTTACCTTATCAAAATGCTCCTGCATAGTTTGACTATAATACTTCGTATCAATTATAAGTGTTCTATCTTTTAGTGTAAGATAGATGTCTGTTTGGAGTATGGGTAATATATCCGTTGTTGATAGCTGTTCGTCAATATTCCATTTGATTTGAGCTGCACGGGCTTTTGTTTCGGGATGTTCCTTTCGATAATACTCTAAGACAAACTTTTCATATAATCTGCACATATGCTCATCAGAAAAGCGACTCATTTTGAATTTCCCTTCTTGGCTTGTCAGTATCATATTGTCAATAATGAAGAAGCAGATATAATGCAACATTTGATATGTTCTACTGTTTCTATCATAACGCAACAAGTTCCACTTAATAGAAAGAGGGGGTATTTCATTCACTTCTGAAAAGAAAAGCATTAGACGTTTAATCGTAAATTTCTGGCTAGTCTTTACAGATGGATGTGATAAAAGTATCTCACATGTTGTTTTAATGATTTGGTTAAATAGACAATTTTCTGACAATTCATCATACTGGCATGATATACGCATTTTTCTCTGCATAAGGTGCTGCACAGTGCCCGGTATATCTATTTTCCCTTTCACTGATGCTATAGATTCAGTTTTAGAAATGTACTCCTTGTGCAGACCTTTTTTTAACTGAAACGATACACCATGAATGAGAATTTCGGCAAGCAATTGATGTATCTCGTCGAAATCCTCACTCTGAATATCTTCATACTGATTACGTTGCAACTCTTGGAAAGCGTATGCCAACATATAGTAGATATTCTTGATGAATATGTTCTTATTCACACTCATTGAAGTAAAAGAGTTAGTTTGTCAATCTCCTGTTGGGCTTTCTTTTCATTGTCGAACCAATATTCAAGAATCATGGGTTTAATGTCAAACTCTATCACATTCTTCAGCCATGCAATGGTATATGTTTCTGTATTAGGCTTACAGAAAAAACTGTGCCCGATACAGAATCCTCTTCCGAACTCTTTTTCTATTGTGTCGTTGAGGTTCTTAATCCCATCTATGACTTTAACAAAAGAAGTATCTCCTATAACTTCTTTTTGGTACTTTATGAATCCTATAGAATCGAATCCGGGTTTCATCTCGAAAAAGCTAAAACGACGACGAAGTGCGTAGTCTATCATAGCCAAACTCCTATCAGCTGTATTCATCATTCCGATGATGTATAGATTTTTGGGGACAGAAAACAGTTCGTCCTTATAAGCCAATTTGATTTCTGTATCGCGATAATCACTTTCTATCAGCATCAGTAATTCTCCGAAGATTTTACTCAGATTACCACGGTTAATCTCATCAATAATAAAGAAATGTTGCTTTTCTGGATTGTTCTGAGCAACCTTACAGAAGTTATAGAAAATACCATTACGCAACTCAAAACCTCCTTCTGCATTTGGTTTGTAGCCCATGATAAAATCTTCATAACTGTAGTTCTGATGAAACTGGACAAATTCTATTCGGGAATCATCCTTTTCTCCCATTAGGGCATAAGCCAATCGTTTGGCAGAATAAGTCTTGCCCACACCGGGTGCTCCTTGAAGAATTACATTCTTCTTCATTTTGAGAAGCATAGTTAATTTGTCGTATTCCTCTTCGTTCATGAACACGTCAGACAAGAAATTCTCTTTTTCATACTTTTGCGACTTTACATCCGTACGAATTGGATTCTGTTCCCGAATGACATCCATCAGTTCCTTGTATTCATCTGTGGAAAGTTTGAATAAAGAACCATTCATATTCTTGAAAAATTCCATCCCCGCAAAAACAGGATTCTCCTTAATAGATAGGAAATCAATGGCAGAAAGCAATGTTTCTGTCTTTTTGAAATAGAAATACTTGTCATCCGTATCCTTTGACACTTCTGCTAAGGCTACAATTTTCTTTGTAGGAGTGGCTTCATATCCTATTATCAAATCACCTTCTTTAGCATCCAGAAAGTTTTGAAATATCCGTCGTTGGTTGCCATTATCATTATATAGCGTATAATCTTGTTCTTCACCAACTTTCATTTTGTCAAAGCTCCATATTTTGGGACTGGCCACAAGCCACCAATATCGTCTGGATTCTTTACCCTCAAACATATCCTCCAAGGTTCTAACGTAATTGGTGTATTGAGTAACGTCAGTCAGGGTCTTTTGAACTGTATTATGCGGAGCTTCCCATTCTCCAATATGCGTCCATTTAACCCTTCTGACATTCATGTAGTCTGAATAATCTTCGTTATAGATATATTCAGACATCACAATGCCACGACCGACAAATTTCTTTTGTCCGGCTTTGGCATATATTATATCTCCCGGGGTCATTTCGTTGCAGAATTGCCAAATGGCCAAACTGTCATTCTTAAATGATGCGTCAGGCTTATCATAGATTGTCTGCATACGTTTCTTTACATCATCAAGAGATGGGTATTGACGATAATCGCCCATTTCGTCCCATCCGATACTGATGATGTTATCTTGTTGGCATAAATCCCATTTACTTGCACGGTCACCCGGTGCGCAAATCCAGTATTTGATTTCCTGCTTTGTTTCTGTTTTCTTTTTATTTTCAGCTTCCAGAATACTCAGAAGTTCCCCATAGAAGACAAAGAGGTTTTTGTCTCCTTTTTGCTTCATCAAGAACTGCTGTATGTCAGATGTCTTTTTCCCTTTAAGGGTGTTTATCTTAAAATATCTTGCCAATGTGTCCAACATATCCCGTTTATAAATGGGGACAAGGGACATATTGGAATATAAGAAAGCAATCTTCCATGTAGTTACAGGCCACAACTCGTTTATCTTTTCAATTTCGTTCCATTGTGCATTACTGGCGTGTTCAGCTATCTTCACTATTGCATTCTTGACATTGTTAAATGCCTCTTCTGATGTACTGCCTAAACGACTACTCCAAGAATAGTTATCATCATGTGTATATTTCCCATTATCCTGCTTAGGAAATTTGTCGAACTTGAATATACCAAATTTATAGGCGGCACCTCCCCATATTGACCCTAATTCGGATGTCTTTGATTCAAGCCAATAGCAAAATGAATCTTCCCTGTTCAAATTTGTATATTGCTCCAAAGTCATGTCCTTCAATTTCTCTAGAGGGAATGCCTTTTGAAAATCGTTATATAATTGTTCTCTATCTTTAGCTTCCATACCATTCTATTTTGATTATACTTCGTCTGAATCTGCATAGAGTTCACACTGACGAATAACTGTTTCAAGTGCAGCTTCTTGTTCTTCTGGTGGGTATTTGTACTTTTTGAGCAATCGTTTCACCATAGAGCGCATCTTGGCACGAGCCGACTCTTTCTGCCGCCAGTCAATCGTTTTGCTACTGCGTAAGGCTTCGGTCAGTTCCTTTGCCATCGCAACAAGTTGGTCGTTTTCGTAGAAATCCCTTACGGCTTGTGGTTTTGTCAAAGCATCGTAAAATGCTTGTTCTTCTTCTGTCAGTCCCAATTCTGATGCTTGCTCTGCATTCGCTTTCAGCTCCTGCGCCATTTTTAGCAACTCTTTTATCACCTCCTCGTTGGAAATCAAGCCACGCAAGTATTCGGCAAGTCGGGCATCAAGCATTTCACTAAACTTTTCGGCTTCTACCATTCTCTTTTTAGCATGTTTCCTGATATGTTCTTCAAGTAAACGTTTGAGAAGTTCGAGCGCAAAATTTTTCTCTTTCATCTCGGCAATCTCTTTCAAAAAATTCTCGTCAAAAAGAGAAAATTCAGTCCCTTTGGTGCTGAGTATTTCCACCACGCCGTCAGCCTTGATAGCCACTTTGAGCAACTGTGTAATACGCTCGTCTATAATTTTTCGAGTAATATTTTTGTTTCCCGTAAGGCGCAAAAGCAATGTCCTAACCGCTTCAAAGTATGCTTCTTCATAACGTTCCGCTGGAGTCAGCAGGCTACGACAAAGCGATGCAGCTTGTGCCAGACGTTTGCTTTCTTCCATAAATACCTTTTGTGCTTCGGCAGGAACGGAGTCCACTAAAATAATGTTGCCGTTTTCATCAGTCTGGGTGGTAGGTTGAGAGGAAACAAGATTGTTCTTGTCAAGCAGCACGTTTACACCACCTCTTATAAGATTGGCTCGTTGCAAGTTGGAACAGTCTGCAAACGCTGAATAGTCGTAGTCATCCATACATTCACGGCAACGCTTTAGTGCAGCAACAAATTGCTGATAAGCGGTAGTCTTGATATTCGGGTCACCAAAGCGTTTCTTGTCACGTCCTGTATAGTCGTGCATGGCTTTTTTAAGAGCCTTGGCTATGCCAATATAATCTACCACCAAACCACCGCTCTTTTCCGGGAAAACACGATTTACCCTGGCAATAGCCTGCATCAGATTATGCCCCTTCATGGGCTTGTAAACGTACATCGTGGCAAGCGAAGGTACATCAAAACCTGTGAGCCACATATCCACGACAATAGCGATTTTCAATGGTGAATTGTTGTCTTTGAACTGACGAGCCAGTTCCTCTTTTCGTGCGCCAGAGCCAATAATGTCATTCCATTCCACTGGATCTTGGTTTCCTTGTGTCATGACAACACAAATAATGTCTTTCCACTGAGGACGAAGTTCTATCAGCTTTTTGTAAATATCAATTCCGGTAGCACGGTCTATCGCCACAATCAAAGCCTTGCCCGTAAGCAAATCGGCACGGTTGTTCTCGTAGTGACCTATGATGTCTTTACACAGGGTATCGATAGTTTGTGGTGCTGAGAGTAGGGCATGAATACGTGCGTTTTCATCCTTGGAGCGTTTGATGTCCTGTTCCTCTGCTCCTTCTTCCGCAAGCTTTTCATACTCGTTATCCAGCAATTTAAGCGTATCGGCATCCAAATCCAATTTTAACAAGCGACTTTCATAATAGACAGGAACAGTGGCACCGTCTTCCACGGCTTGGGTCATGTCGTAGATGTCAATATAGTTGCCGAATACTTCTCTTGTATCGTTATCGTCTTGCTCGATAGGTGTACCTGTAAAACCGATGAACGCAGCATGAGGCAAAAGTTTACGTACGATAGCCGCAAAGCCAAGTTTTAGTTCACCGGTTTCTGTATCTACCTTTGTTCTTGTGTTTGATTGTGTACGATGGGCTTCATCACTAATCACAATTACATCAGAACGATTGGTAATCAGTTTGTCACGGTCTTTGAATTTTTGGATGTTGGCAAAGATGATACCATGACTTTTACGCTTTTCAAGCAGTTCATACAAGTGTTCGCCATCAGTAGCCTTTATAGGCGTTTGGCGTAAGTAATCGCTACAAGCCGCAAAAGTGTTATGCAGTTGGTCGTTCAAATCGAGGCGGTCGGTCAATACAAGTAAGGTGGCACTCAGCAGATTTTTCAAAAGTTGATGGGCATAGAATACCATTGAAAGACTCTTGCCAGAACCTTGTGTGTGCCAAAATACACCAATTTTACCGTCATTACGTTGTAAGGCTTGTTTTGTGCAGTCAAGAGCTTTCTTAACGGCAAAATATTGATGGTAGCCTGCAAGTATACGGACTTTTTTATCCACTCCCATTGTAAGAGTGAAATCTGACATAATATCAATGAAGCGATGTTTGGTGAAGATGCCATTGAAAAAAGTCTCAAAGTCAGCAAATGCAGTGCTTTCGTAACTTCCATCTGTGGTTTTCCACTCCATATATCGGTCAAGAGGGGCTGTAATAGTACCCACACGAGTATCAGCCATATCGCTTATCACAAGCATTTGACAAGCAGTAAAGAGTTGTGGAACGATACGCATATAGTTCTGCAACTGTTGGTGTGCTTCCTCCGAATTGGTAACTTCACGGGAAGGAGATTTTAACTCAATGACTGAGACAGGCAGACCATTGACGAACACCACGATGTCAGCACGTTTGGTGGAGTTACCGTTTACAACCGTCCATTGATTGGCAACTACAAATGAGTTGTTGTCTATATTAACAGGGTCTATTATTTTGATATGGTCACTGCGCAATGTTCCTTGCCCGGTTTTGAATGTAACGTCCAAACCATTTTGTAACCAGTCGGTAAGGGTCACGTTTGCGCTAACCAAAGGCTGGCTGAATAGTTCACGGATTTGTCGGATAGCTTCGTCAACGGCTCCAGTTTTGTCTGTTCCATTGATAATCAACATTGCTTTGCGTAATGCTCCCGGTATGGTAGCATCAGTGAGTTCTCGACAGGTATCGGATTCGAGTTCCGGGCCATAATGATATTCATAGCCCATATCCTTGAACAAGGAGATAATCGACTGCTCGTATGAATCTTCTGTAAAATGGAACGTTTTAGGCATAATAGGTTGGAATTAAATTATCATTTATACGGCGGTTCAGCTCGATTTTTGAGTCGATAGAATGGAGTACGCCCATTACTTTATTTTGCATTTCCATTGGTGGGACGGGAATAAATACTTCCTTAAAGGTGGAAGTTGGCCTTGCTAATGCAGGTACTCCCACTTGAGAAGCATTCACCAACAATCTATGCTGCCCCAAACGTGTGTGAAAAAAATATACAAAGAAATCCGGTCTTATAATATCCTTATTGAGTTTCAATCTAAATTGACTTTGCGATATAACATATCTTTCATACTTCGAATCAAGAGGTATATACACTATTTGCCCCAATGTACCTCTATGGGTAATAACAACATCTCCCCTGAAGGCATTAGCTCTACCAAGAGTATCCGCTTTTTCTTCAGAAACGTAGTTAAACGAATCCTCATTTAATTTGATACCCTGCAAATTTGAGCCATTAAGGACAGGAATACCAGAGTCAATAAAGTTATCGACTTTGATATTTGAGCCAAAAGGCCCCATTGCGATTTCTTCTATTATTTCAGATATTTTATATTCTTTCCACTGTTCCATAAATGAGAATTTAGCAGTTTAAATTGTTAATTTTTAGCCCGCCCGACATCAGTTGTGGGAGAACTGTGTTACGAGTATCTGTAAGCTGCATTATTTCATCCGACAAAAAACGCATTCTTGTAAAAATAGGACTAACAATATGATGGAATCGCTGTAGAACATCAACTGTTGGCATCATTATCGGCATACTTCTTATTATTTTAGAATTAACAGCAGTAGCAATAGATGATGTATTACCCAGAGACGTATAATCGAATTGCTTTAGAAGCAAATACAAATACTCTCGTTCATAATCGTGATTAATCAAGAATCGAGCAATAGCTTCATTTGTTGTAAGTGGACAAGTTGTTATTGAAACTCGTCCAAGCGTGAGTTTGAAACTTAACAAGATAGTACCTTTTGGCACAACGATTATATTAAAAGTTTCTACCGCATCCTTAGTCAGATATTCAGACGTATCGTTAATGAAAAGTCCACATTTGCCAAGATCTGAAATAGAGGCCCATTTACAATCTGTTGATTTTTGGCTAAACCATCGCATTTCATTCCGTGGAGGAGTTTTCCCTATATTTATATTGAAGTATTTTTGAGCTTCGCAAATCTCCCAATTGCTTGGCATTGTGCCTCCAAATGGTTCAAATTCCACGAACCAAGCCTTGAACAACGCTTGTGCCTGCTGCTCTAAATTATCATTTATCCGGCGGTTCAGCTCAATTTTAGAGTCGAGAGAAGAAAGGATAGACGAGATGCGTTTTTGTTCATTTATGCTTGGTGCCATAAATGAATAATTCCTCATTGTTTCCAATGATACATTTTTAATTGTAGTACCTGTAGCTAAACGTGTTATTGCATCTTTAAATTGTTGCGAGGCTACAACATAATATATAAAATTCAAGTCGAAATTTTCAGCCACATTAAAGTAACAAGCACTTTTGCCCAAAATACATGCTTCTCCTTTATATTTTGCAACATTGCCGATTGTTCCATTGATAGAAACGAATATAGTTCGCTGGGTTAGATTTTTCCTATACTTATTAGCTTCTTCTTCTGAAACACGCTTTGTTGAATCTTTTATCTCAATTTTCCCATCAACAAGATTATTACCATTGATGAAAAACACAGTTCCATTTTCGTCATATTCTGGAGTTCCATGTAAACCATCACCTAAAATGGTGGTTACATCCTTTAATTGATATTCTTTCCACTGTTCCATAAATGAGAATTTAGCTGTTTAAATCATTCGTTATAATCTCCCAAAAGCCATTTCTTTTACCATTTTTGCGCTCTATGATACCTTTTTCGGTCAAATTTACGGTAATGGTCTTCACTGTTCTCTCAGATTTGCCTATATGCGCTGCAATTTCTTTTTGCGTGGCTTTAGGCTGTTCTCGCAAGAAGTTCAGTACGGCAATTTCTTCTAAAGTGCAATTTAAAGTGCAAATATTGCACTTTGGAGAGACTTCTTTTATCGTGTTTGCACTTTGAATGTCTTGGGCAGAAAGTTCTTGCACAAGCATTGCTCGGTTCTTTAGTTCGTTATGCTCGGAAAGAATAAGGTTTCTAAAGAACGCTTCGATATATTCGGTGGTAGCGTAAATACCTTTGCTCAAGTTGTTATAATTTGCTCGAACCAAAGCGTTACGAAAATACCAAGAGTGATTGGCAAACGCTTCATTGCTGATGTCGAAGCCAAACGTGCGCAGGTATTTGATTGTAAACACTGCCGTTGTACGGGTATTTCCCTCACCGAAAGCGTGAATCTGCCAAACTCCGGAAATAAACTTAGCGATGTGTGTGATAGCATCATTGATGTTCAAATCCTTATAGCTAAAATTCTTTTCCTGCATGAAATCGAAATCAAGCGTTTCACGTATACTGTCGGCACTGGCATAAAGTACAGTTTCGCCTTTCAGCACCCATTCCTTTTTGGTGATATTGTAATCCCTGACCTTTCCTGCAAATTTATAGATGCCTTGGAACAGGCGGCGATGAATGGTGATATACTCAACGGGCGAAAATGTAAACGTCTTCTCCGATAATATTTCGGCAATACGTGCTGAAACCTTATCGGCTTCTTCTGTTCTGTCTTCGATGTCTGCTCTAACGGTCTTTGATTGATAATAACTATCTATAAGCTGTTTGGCTTCTTCGATAGTTATATCGCCCTCAATATGCTGACGTGCCGTTTGTATCAGATATTCCGAGGGCTTCAAGGCATCCACCGCCTGCAATCCGATGGCTGTTTGCCAAGCATAGCCTTTTTCTCTTTTTTGAGGCTCACCTTGTCTTATATATTCTTCAAAGTCATTCATAACATAATATAGTAGTTTGACTACAAATGTTCGTAGCCTATTGTACTTCGTTTATGTAGTTTTCAATCTCATGATTCCATCTTATTGTAACCACATCGTTCTTTGTCTCAGGATAGAAATAAATAGAATCTTTCTCAGAGGAAAGATGTTTTGCTTCTATTGAGAACTTGCGTACCCTTTCGCCATCATTGATGTTGACAATCAAAAGATCAAATTCAGAGTTGTTTCCATATTTCACCCTACATTTTTGACTCTTTCCTATATTCCTATTTATTATCTTTTCAATCATATTGTTTTGCCTAAATGATTAATAATCAAGACTTATATTCCCTGCCATAAGTTTTGGGAGAAGTGTATCTCTTAATGTAGCCAAACGACAGTTTTCTGTATTGTTCTCATCAATCTTATGGTAATAAGTTGAAACGACATTATTGTATAGCTGTATTTGAGATAAATCTAAGTTTGGAATTTCAATATCTCCAATATGCTTAGGATAAATGTGGGGTTGTGCAGAACCAGTTTGTGCCTCAAATATATTCTTTTGCTTATATTTCAATAGATTATACCAAAAATACACATAAGGTGTTACGGAACTATCTATATATGATGAATCAGCAGACCATACGGGAATTCCCCAAAGATTTACGAAACCAGCATTCGCACCAGAAGCGGATATTGTGATTACAGGAGCATCTGTGTTTGCTGTATTATGATAAGCTGAAGGATTTAGGCCTCCTGCAACTACAGGAACGTTACCACCCGTAGCTTCTGATGTTAGCAGATTTTTACCTCTAATTGGCATAAAATAATCCGCTATTTTATCCCCTGAATATATGGCATTTTCAATAAACCAAGACTTGAACAACGCTTGCGCCTGCTGCTCTAAATTATCATTTCCTTGTTTATTTTTGAGGAAAGATGAGCTACTGTTATATGTCGAACAATACCACATGTTAATTTATGAATTTACGGTGTGAGAGTTTGACATTGTTTTGATTAACCATTGCATAGTGCATGGTAGTGTCAATCTTGACATGACCAAGCAAGCGTTGCACTTGTTCCACAGGCATACCTTTGTCAATTGCCATTGTTGCCAATGTACGGCGGAACTTGTGAGGATGAACACGTACAATCTTTGCAGTGCGCCCAATTTTACGCAAACGAGTTTCCACGCCCGAAATTTCCAAGCGTTTATGCGGTTTAGCTAAAGAGACAAAGAGAGCCTTGTTTCGGTCTTTGCGAGAAGACAAGTATTGTTGTAAATGAATCTTTGCGCGAGCATTGAAGTAAACTATACGTTCCTTGTTGCCCTTACCAAATACGATACATTCACGCTCTGTGAAGTTAATGTCTTCACGATTGAGTTTTACCAATTCACCAACACGCATACCGGTTGAAGCCAACAAGTCGATAATGGCAAGGTCACGGATTTTAGTGCAACTATCACGGAGTTGCTCGATATTCTCATCACTCAACACCTCCTTGACCTGTGTTCCTGTTTTCACCTTATGTATTCTGCGGACAGGGCTTTTGACGATGTAGTCCTCCTCTTCAAGCCAAGCAAAGAACGAAGAAAATATCCGACGAATATTATCAATGGTAACTTTGCTTGATTTGTTTTTTCGCTGAAATACAGCAAGGTAGGCTCTGATATCCTCTGTAGTATAGTCGGTGACCTTTTTAGGCATCTTCTTGAATAACTGCCGAATGGTTGAACCATAGTATTTGATTGTCGGAGTTGTGCAACCCTCCACTTGTTTTGCAGACAGGAATATGTCAAGCAGACGGTCGTTAGACGCTGCATTTTCGTGCAGCGTCTCGCCATCTTCGGTAATAGTGTATTGGCTTACGACTTGAAGCAATACGCTATTAAGGTGAGCTACTTGTTCAAAACTTAACACTTCTGCCATTGCGGTGCTGATTTCTTGAATTAATTTTTCTTTCATATTCTTCGTTATTATATGGTGAACCTAACGAAGAGTAGAAGTCATATCACTTGACGGTAAAACCAATCTTTGCCAATTGCTTGCGTATTTCGTCTTCGAGCGTGTGTGACTGTGCGAACAAATCAGAAAGTTCGGAAGTAAGACGCTCCATCTTTTCTTGGAAAGGTTCACCGTCTTCCTCAACCTCGGCAATTCCAACGTAACGTCCTGGAGTGAGGATAAAGTCTTGTTTCTCTATATCCTCAATCGTGGCAATCGCAGAGAATCCCTTTTCGGTTTCAAGCGTTCCTGCACGGAACTGCTCGAAAGTATCAGCGATACGTGCTATGTCGTTGCCATGATCCTCCGTTTCTTCCCCACAAGAGAGTTCACGGTGTGTACGGTCTTTCATATAGCCCATGTTACGAGCATCTATGAAAAGCGTCTTGCCCGGTTGTGCTTTGCTCTTTGTTAAGAACCATAAGCAGCATGGAATCTGCACATTATAGAACAGTTGGGATGGCATGGCGATAATACCTTCCACCAAATCGGCTTTGACGATGTTTTCACGAATATTCCCTTCTGTGCCTTGTTGTGAGGATAACGAGCCATTGGCAAGAACCAAACCGATGCGTCCATTGTCTGCCAGGTGATATAACATGTGTTGCATCCATGCAAAGTTGGCGTTTCCCTCCGGCGGTATGCCATATTGCCAACGTGGGTCATCACGTAATTGGTCACCGCCCCATTTGGAAATGTTGAACGGTGGATTTGCCATTACGAAATCCGCTTTCAAAAATGGATGTTTGTCATCGTGAAAAGAATCTCCGAAGCTGTCGCCAAAATTTGCTTCAATTCCACAAATGGCAAGGTTCATTTGCGCTAATTTCCACGTATTGCTGTTAAGTTCCTGACCATAGACGGATATTTTATTGATATTACCTTGATGACGTTCTATAAACTTACTACTCTGCACAAACATACCACCCGAACCGCAAGCGGGGTCAAAGATTTTTCCTTTGTAGGGTTGGATAACTTCGACTATGGTGCGAACAACACATGAAGGAGTATAGAACTCACCACCTTTCTTGCCTTCTTCACGGGCAAATTCTCCAAGGAAATATTCATATACACGTCCAAGCACATCACGAGCTTCCGAACCTGTAAAGTGGAGGTTGTTTTCAAAAATATCAATTACGTTACCTAAGCGGCGTTTATCAAGTTCCGGGCGAGCATAGTTTTTGGGAAGAATGCCTTTGAGTTGCTTGTTCTCTTTCTCCAATGCTTCCATTGCCGCATCAACGACAACTCCGATTTCGGCAGTAAGAGAGGCATTGACAACCTTTTCCCAACGAGCATCGACAGGAACAAAGAATATGTTATCGCCAATATATTCGTCAGGGTCTTCCTCAAAGCCTTCGCCTTCAGCCACAAGTTCATCGTGCTTAACTTTGAAGCAGTCGTTGATGTATTTTAGGAATACCAGTCCAAGCACCACACTTTTATACTCGGCAGCATCAAGATTACCTCGCAACTCATTTGCCGAATCCCATAGCGTTTGCTCAATGGTTTTCTTTACTATGTCCGTTGTTTTTTTCTTTGCCATATTCTATAATAAACAAAAAAAACTCCTAGCAGTCCCTGCAAGGCTGACCAAGCCTATAAAGACAGCAAAGGAGTTTAATGTATCGTTTTATTTTCTCTATTAGGTCATTTTAATGCAGTTACCATTCATTTGCAAAGATACAAATATTCTTTCGGAATTCCTTTTGTTTTTACTGGAACTTTGCTTATATTGCCCCATTTCGTTATAAAAGTCTGGATGGGGCTGTTTTTCAAGGAGGTTAAGATAAATTCCGCTGTCATATTCGAATGATAATTCATAACTTTGCATGTATGAAGATTTATATACTGGCAAGTATCTCAGTTGGTCTTATTGCAATAATATCAGGAATATAAAATTATAGGCCAATGATAATTTTGTTACAAATAGTTTATTTATGAACTGACTATGAATCAGTTCTACATCCCGTCTAACTTCCTCCGTGTATACTACACCAAGTAAGTTCAGCCGATAGGTTCATGCTATTTGTGGATAACTCCATTCCGATGTTAAAGAGAAATCCTTTGAGGCTACACAAGTTCCACTTCAAAGGCTTTCACATCAACATCGGATTTTTAGAAAACTTGTTAGTCTGAGAATATTAGTCGGTGATTTTTCTGTTGCAGGTTTCACTTGCAATAGCAGAATCACTGTTTTTCTTTGTAGTCTAATCTGAAAACGTCTGTTCCGTTCCTTACGGAAAAATCTTTTTCTATTGTCGATTGCTCGTTTTGCTCTTCTTGGTCAGGACCATTTTCCCGTGCAAAGGTACTGCGGACAGGAGGAACGTCAAGTGACGCTTCGCTTTCAGTCGGAGGGCTTTCCGGCAGCCTTCCACAAATTTTCTCGTGCCTCCAAAATTTGGGTATTCCGTCGCGCTCTCTGACCTCACACTTGCCTAATCCTCCCTGTTGTCCGCAGGGATTACCGCACGAAAAACGGTTCTCCCGACCAAGAAGCCAAAAGGCTTCAAACAAAAGGGAAAAGAATTGAGACTTAAAAATATAAAGGATTATGGACTATCAAGAATTATCAGGAGCTATGACCTCCGAGAGAGACAAAGAGTTCGCCAAGCAATTTGCGAACTTTACGAATGGTGTTATGGTGTCAGCCAACCAGACAGGCAGAGAAATGACCAGAGCGCACCGTTACCTTCAGCAACAGATGTTCAAGGTGTTCCTTGGCTTTATGCGCCAGTTGGCATACAACTATCAAAAAGGATGTTATGACCAACGGAACGAGTGGGCATCCAAACTTGCATCCGAGGCATACGGACATTTGGTTGAGTGTGAGCTTATCTATGACCCCGAATTTACTAACCCTAAAGTTGGTTGATATGGACGAGAAAGATTTTCCGGAATACGGGCGGCAATGCGAGCTGATAACCCCATGGCGTGGTTATCATCGTGGTACGATAGTAGCCAAGACTGCAAAAGGTTTTACTGTGCAGTTCAGCAGTGGCGCAGAGATAGATGTTTATGAGGACGAAATAGAATTTGATTGAGATGTGCAGGTTAATGACACCCCAATTAGCGGAAACCTTAAAAGATTTTCCGCTTTATTCCCAGGATGGCAAAGGAAAAGAAGCAGTTTGTCGCGCGATATTCGCTCTCGGCTCAATCCGGTGGTACATTCTTGAAGGAGAAACAGATGGAAAGGACACCATTCTCTTTGGTATCGTTATCGGAATGATGGAAGATGAATACGGCTACATTTCACTGAACGAGCTTTCGGAGGTGGAGCTTGACTATACGGCACAAGGCTTCGGCAAGCTGCAAGTCCGGCAACAGGAGAATTTCCAACCTACCAAGTTGAGCCAGTTGAAGGACAATAGGTTGCAACGCTTTCTTGCCAACCTCGAATAACAACTAATTCGTCAGCCGTAGCTACCCCGTTACGGCTGACATAACCATTATATATATGAATATGAACAAGCATAATATCATTGATAAGATAACTGAATGTGCCGAAAGCAACGGATGGAGTGTGAGTTCTGACACCGACCAAGAGAAAGGCATTGTCGTTTTTGAGTTTTCCAAATACACTCCTGCAGGGCAAGACTTCTCCTTTTCGGCAAGGATGAAGGATGATAGCCTTGACTCTTTGGTGGCTGATATGGAAGAATACTATGAAGGCTTTGATGTGGATTCGGAAGCCTATCTATGGCTTGACGATAACGGGCACGGAACAAATGGTGCGCCATATCGTATGAGGGATGTGCTTGAAGATATGGAGGCGGCAGAGAGAAACATTGAAAGTTTGCTTGATGCCATCAGAGAAATTGATGAAGAATGAACCACTAAAGAAGAGACTAATGGTAGAAAGTAAAATCTATGGTATTGCAACCAAGAATGGCTGGAATGTGTTTGTAAGTATAAAGAACGGCATCCGCTGTTATGACTTCCATCGGAAAACCCTCAGTGGTGTGCCTTTCAGTTTCACCGCTGAGGTCAAGGATGATAAGATTTGCAGCCTTACGAATGAGGTCGTTTCTTTTGTGGATGCCATCAATCCCGCCACGTGTGCTAAAGAATGGATGATAAAATCCGGGGCGATGGACTCGTCCTGGTATCTGCAAGCTGTAGCGGATATGGAAGATATAAGAAACAAGGCGTGGCTGTTGGCTTGCGACTTGTCCGAGTTGTCGGGTAAAAAGCCCTTCCGATCAGCATTCACCAAGAATGGACTTAACTGAATGGAAGGTTACCGGGGATGCTTATCAATGGGTGTCCCCTTGTCGTTTGCGTCCTCTCTTCGGGAGACCGGCTGCTTTGTAAGCAATCAAATCAATCCCACGGAAGACAGTCTTGATTTTATCGGGCAACCTCACGAATGGCAAAGGTTTTGTGGGATGGTTGATATAGGCATAGACAGTACAGCGGTGAACACCGAAGTATCGTGCCGCCTCACTCACCGAATAGGTCTGCTCCGGGATTATTCCTGTGAAATCTTTGTGCTTCATCATAGTTGTTTTTCCGTAAAGGTAGGCGGATAACGATAATGCCACAAGATGTTAAATATGGGAACAATCTGTAATTCATTGGATTATATCGAAGTTTGTTGGACTCGCTACAAATACTTGGCTTATGCGATGGACATCTGTTGGTGGAATAGCATTTTCCCAAGAATAAGAAAGGCATATATTTGGAGGTTGACAGCGTTGACAACGAAGCCAACGCCAAAAATGAAGAAGGAGGTGCGTGAGAATGCTCTATAATACAATACTTTATCTTTTTTCTTCTAAAAAGAGAATAATATATAGAAGTTCGTGATTTGTCAACGGTTGGCTCCAATTTTTTTGAGATTTCAAAAAGTGGCTACCTTTGTCAACGTTTGTCAACGCAACATCTTGAAACGATATTGTTGCAGCATAAAGGATTAGGTCTTGTCAACGCCGTCACCTTTAAAATGTGTACATATTATTTTTTGAAGAACAATAGTAAACCCTGAATAAGGATAAGAAAATGGAGTTATCTGTTATCAAGATTAAGGTGTGAAAAATAAAGGCCATCCGGGAAGATGACCTCTATTATAGGTATAAAATGGTGAGCTTTTTTATTTCCCTATCTCTCCGTTTATTCGTTTCTTAACGATGGAGTATGCTTTGCGGAATAATGCGGAATGTTCCATAGTCTCCGACATTTCTTGGAAACGGTTGATTGGGATTACAAACGTCAGTTCATTGGCAGGGACTAACGGACGAGCAGAGGGGTCAAGCATTCCGATGAAGCAGCTTCGCCCTTGTTTCTGATTCTCTTGTACGGCAAAGGTCACGATGCTGCAACATCCTGATGCGAACTTTGTGCATACGGCATCATACGCATTGTTGTCATAAAATGCCCATGAGCATAAACCGGATAGCATATCCGGGGTAGCGAAAAACAAGATGCCTTCCATTTCATCAAGAGTGGCAAGCTGATCCATTCTGATGAAATTGAGGTATGGCTTCTTTACAAGGCTTATATTCAGATTCCGTATGTACTCTTTTACTTGTTCGGGGGTCTGTTTGTAGCGCTCCGTTTCAGAGACGAACATAGGTATTCGCTCCTGCATGGGGGCAAATCTTGTGTATAGACTTCCACCACCGCAAAGTACATTGTCGGCGGTCAAGGTCAAAGCTTCTCCGTTGCAAACCTTACGGATGGCACCAATCATACAGCGTGGCACTTTGTGTACTTCCGTGGCTGCCGCATGGCTATAGCCGAAAACTATTGGAAGTGGGGCTGCATCCCCGAAGGCTTCTTTGTATTGTTGCAAAAATTTCTGTACCATGGCGATTTGGTCTTATTCTTCGATTTTTCGGATTGCCTTGTATATTTCACTATACGAATCTCTGCCTTGGTATTTTTCTGCCAGATTACAGGCATTCTTCATTTTGTCATCTGAAATCATGTCTGCCACCCATTTCTCTTTTTCCAGATACTTCCGGGATTTGTCGTATGACGGAACATATTTCTTTAGAGCCTTTTCTGTGGCGGCAGAGTCTTGGAAATGACGGCAAGTATCTTCGTAATGAAGCAAGAACCAGTATTCTATAGATTGCAAGCTATCGCAAAGAATGACATTCTGATTCTTTTCGTAGCGCTTCTTCAAGGCTGCCATCTTTCGATTCTCGGTATCGGAACGACGGCTTACATCCGCATCAAATACGCAGATGACAAAGACGTCTTCACTCAGAAGTTCCTTTATCTTCTTCTCAATCTTCTCTATGCTGTTGTTCTCAAACAGACGTGGAGATATAGCATACCGATAACCTAGAAGTTTCTTCAGGTGGCTGAAATAGAATAACTCGGTCAGTCCCTCACCAACAATATGTATGACCTGTCTGGTCGCAACATTTTTTCTTGCTGTTCTCATATTATTCTAGTTTAGAGGTTAGGAACCGCACCGAATTTCCCGAACTTATAGGCTTTCTGTAGCGAGCTGATTCTGTTGAGACCCTTGAAATCGGTTAGAGGGTAAAGCTCGCTAACACCTTCAGGTCCTTTCTCTGTGAACCAGATGGTGTCCTTTCTAAGCAGGTCTTCTTCGCCCAACAAACCATCATAGTGGGTTGTAAGTAGTAGTTGTGCTTGTTGGGATTCTTTCAAGAAACGCTCAATGATGTACTCTATCAATTTTGGGTGTAGCGAATTATCCACTTCATCAATAGCCAAAAACGCATTCTGTCTCAAAATATGCTGGATATGCGCTGCCATGCCAAAGGTGCGCAATGTGCCATCGGACTCAAACATTTCTGGGAAATCGTAAAAATTCGATTCTCCTGCCTGGTCTGAAACCTTGTGCTGAAACAGGGTGTAGTTTATCATTCCTTTCTTTGTCTCTTGCTCTTTGGTGGAAATATTGGAAATATTGAAATCTGCTTCTTGCAAATAACGTAAAATATAATCCTTAGCCACCTCTTCCTTGATAGACTTCTCTGCAAAAGCATTTAGTGATACCATGGGAGTAACGGCTGACATCATACGTTCATTCAGATAGTTCAGCACCGTTTCAATCTCCTTGATGCTCGTGTTTACCTGCATATATGCTGAGAACACAGACATATTGGGCAGACATTTTAGGGTGATTTCTTCTTTAACAGCGTTGCTTACCTTTAATTTCTGACCAAATTTGATAGCGGACACATTGTTTTCTGTGGTACGCTCAAAAATTGTAGCCGGTTGCTGGCTTGGATAAAATATCAAGGATTCATTGGCTACATGGGCTCTATCCAGCGATGCGCTGTAAACATAGTGTACAGCTTTGTCGTCTTGGACAATGTAGAATGAGATAGAGAACTCCGATAATTGGGACGGAGTTGTCTTATTCAACAAAAAAGGCACTACACCTACTTGCTCTGCTTTGTTGAGCGGTGTGTGTGTGATGAACGATTTGATGAAATCGCACACCTTCACAATATTGCTTTTGCCCGAAGCATTGGCTCCATATACAATAGCTACTTTGAGCAGCCTCACGTCAGGAGCTAGCTCAACTACGTGGTAGGATGCCATATCTTCACTCTTGTCGGCCTCAAAACTTAGAATAGTCTCATTCTTGAATGAGTACATGTTCTTAAACTTAATTTCAGCTATCATGTCATTTACTTTTGAGGCAAAGTTACATAAAATAAACGGTATTTCATCTATTAGATTGTGATATTTACATAAGAAATGCGTATTTGCAAAGCTAATATGATGTTTAGTGGCTATTGGTTTGGCGTTTTTGCTTAGAATTGGCATTTTTAAGTGGGATTATTATGAGTTGCAGTATTCTCCTCTTGAAAATCCACATCATCCGTTACCATTTCTGTTTCCAAATCCAATCCGAACATCTCTTTCAGTTGCAGATAATCAAAGCATAACGCCTTTGGACGATTGACCTTGACCTTCTTAACAGTTTGGTTGTTGCCTATCACTTCAATGGTAAAATCCGGTAAGCCAGTTGGCAGCAGGATAGTAAAGCGGTCTTGCTTCAATCCCAAGTATGAAGAATGGGATTTCAAGTACGACATGATGGTGGACCAGTTGGAACGGTTGGCGGTCGCATTCATGTTCCGGCTGTTGAACAGTGAAGATATGGCTGCCATATTCAGATAAAGGATAGGTCGGGCTTCTTGAAACTCGATGTCCTCTTTGGCTGATATGGGACGGAATGACTTCATATAGCGGATGCGGTAATGCGCCCGGTCAATACATTTCCCTGATGTCTGGAAGCCTTGGAGTATATTCCAGAAGTCGGCTATCTCTGAACTTTCCTGGGCTAACTCGTTCTGATTGCGTATTCCCTTGATGGCGGTCTCAAAGAGTTCGGTATAACTGAATGGTACATCTACTACCGTTTCCAACGTGCGGAACGTGGCCAATGGTATGACCCAGTTCCCAAAGATGCGGTCGTGGATGGTTTCGTTCTCCAACTTCGTAGCCAGTTCCCGTTTGGTGATGGCGTATGTTTCAGGAAAGTTTTTCTCAAAGAGTTCTCTGTGATTCAGTATCTCTACTGTCAGATGTGTTAGGCCTAAATTGCAGAGTGATACCAAATCCTCATAGTGTTTCTTCTCTGTCTGATTGAAGGAGGTCTTTGAGAAAGCCAGGAATATGACACGGGTATAGAGTGCCATATCTTGCGTGGGCTTATCCTGCCCGCAAAGTGCCACGCCTGTGGTCACGATGGTTTGGGTAGCCATCCCGTCCGTACTGGTGTTCTTCTTGGTCTGGCCACCACCTCCCCATAGTCCTTTGAGGTAGGCTATCTTTCGTATGTCGAGGTCGTTCTTATACTCGTCAAGTACCACAAGCGTATTTACGGCTTGTGATACCCGGTCGTTCATTGCCGGCACGGAGGTCACACCGAGGTTTGGCGGATCTACTCCGTGCAGGAAGAAGGACTGGAGGGAAGTGGCTAAGGTGGTCTTGCCCGTTCCTTTCTCTCCGAACAGGTTGAGTATCGGGAAATGCCGGGTACGTCTGAAAATGATGTCACGGAAAAGAGTGGAGAAGAGGTAGCACAAGGCTATGGAAGCGTTCTCACCGAACACGTCCATCAGTTTGGATGCAAAGCCGTGTAGCTTCACTCCGTTTCTGTTCTCGTGTATCATCAACCGATCGAACTGGAAGATTTCCTGATTGTGGATGTATATTTTTGAGGTGGCCGGAATATAAAATGCTTTTCCGTTTGGGCTTTTTACGATACCCAATTCATTTACTTCCTTAAAAACTCCATCGGTCAGAATCCCATTGCCGAAGGCAAAGAAATTCTCATTGCCGTTCCAGCCCAGCTTGCGGATGCGCTCGGCTGTGTCTGTTTTGGAATACAGGTATTCCTTGACCCGGTTGAGCTTATCAATCTTGGCAAGCCATACATAGTTGCCCAGTGAGCCGACCTTCTGCTGGAAGTTGCTCAATGAGCACATTTCAGATTCCCGGAGTTCGATGACTCTGCAGATATTATAAGTATTACGCATTCTGAAGATACGTGTGCCGTTGTTCTCGTCCTCAATGTGGAATAATGGCTCCATGATGAAGTTAGATATTCTGGACGGGTCTTCATCTTCATTACCAACGGAATAATAGCAGTTCTCACGGATATAGAGTCCGAACTGGCGCAATAATTCCGCTTCACGCTGCATGTCGTTCATGGAGGAGATACGGTCATTCCTTTTTCTTGCCTCGCCACGTGCCTGTGTTACGGCATCCCTCCATAGTTTTGCCTTGCCGTGGATTTTGGCCAGTTGTTCGATGCACTGGTCAAATACCAACTGGTCTTTGATATAGCGCAAGAGGTCGGCTATCTCTGAAACGCATTTACGTTCTTCAACTAATGAAGAGGCGATATAGAATCGTTTTTGAGCCAGCCAAGTGATGAAATGTTTTTCTACAAGTGAGATGTAATCTTCTTTGCAGCGAATGAAACTGTCCGCATCATTCTTGATGACTTTTGTCGCTTTTAAGTCTGTTTCGTAACCAGAATCCGGTTCAGATAGTCCTTCGTCATCTTCTATGGGTGCTGTCGCAAATGGAAGTTCCCTGACCGTCACATGAAATCCCTTCTTGAGGGCAGCAGATCCATTCTCCATCACGGCCTCAAAACCCGGGCCAAACGCTTTTCCCTCGGTTATATCCGAATCCGGAATGAAGCAGAGGGAGTTGGTGTACTTCTTTAGTTGCTCAAACTGGCTTTCCGTCCATACGGTGCCCAATGCCGCCACGGTGTTCTCGAATCCAACGGATTGCATTCTCAATACGTCCGGTGCACCTTCTACTATTATATAATAGTCGGCGTTCCTTTGGCGGCTGGCTCTGTCTATGCCGAAGATGGTCTCTCCTTTTGAATAAACAATGCTTGTGGATGAATTGATATACTTGGGGGCTTGGGGATTAGTTCCTATGTATCTTGCGGTGTAAGCGATTATTCGTCCCCAACGATTGCGGATGGGTATCATGACTCGTTGGCGAAACATGGCGTATGTGCTACCATCTTCCGCCCTTTTGAGCATACCCAACTCGAATAACAGTTCCTCGTTAAGCGAAAGCTTACGGCAATACTCTATAAAGTCGCTGCCATTCTTTGGAGCATATCCGATACCGCTTACAGAACAAAACTCCTCCGGCCATCTTCCATAGGCATAGTCACGTGCCATCCTGCACTCCGCATTGTCTGCCATTCTCAGGTTTTCTGTGAAATAGTTTTGCAGGTGGTCGAGAATAACAAGGAGGGATTCCCTGTGTCTGGCCTCGGCTATCTGCTCCTCATTCTTTTCTTCCCGGACATATTCAATGGCAATGTTATTGTGCCTGGCGATGAACTCCACGGCTTCCATGAAGGAGAGGTTCTCCTTCTCCATGATGAAAGTGATGGCATCCCCACCACGGTTGCAACTGAAACAATGGAATAGATTTTTGGCTGGCGTAACCGCAAACGAGCCTGTCTTTTCCTGATGAAAAGGGCAAAGTCCCATCAATGTCGAACCTTTCCTTGAAAGTTTGACGTATGGACGAAGGACATCCTCAATGGTAAGATTCCTGACCTGGTTGATGGTGGAGTCGCTAATCATATTGTTTTCATGAGGTTCCAGCAATCTATGATGGATTGGCCGGAGTATTTGGGACGGTAAATGTTTTGGGGATTCAATGGCTTGATATAACCATTGTTCCTATATTTATGAAGGGTCTTATGGCTTATGCCCAGTTCGGCACAAGTTCGTTTTACCGAATAAACACCGTTAGGATTGCAAGTTGGCATTACTTCTTTCATAATATGCTTACCAATCAGTTTATTTGTATTGTTCCATATCAAATATGGATATTATTATATGGGCTTTTCTTATATATAGCCATAATAGTGTTTACTTTTCGGGGTTCTTCCTGTTGTTCTTTAAAGGAGGAGTCTTGAAGTAATCCTGGGTGGTACGCTGCAAAAGGCGGAGGTCGGAAGTCCTGTATTCCACCTTTCCCGGTCTTTTATAGGATTCTATTTTTCCTTGCCGTTTCCATCTTTCTACATTGCGTCGTCCAAACAGCTCGTATGCCTTTCTTTGGCTAACAAATTCAGGGTCGTTGTTGTCAGCCTTCATCATCTTGACAATTCTGGCCGCGAGGTCATTCAGAAAGGTGTCGTATGGAATCAAACGGTCTAAGACTTGGAGTATTTTAATATCCATATAATTAAACCGGCTAGTCAATACGCTTCACGGTGATAGTCATATTCTCCCTGTTGGTCTGAGTCTTGTACTGCCGGTTGTAAATGGCTCCCAGTTCAGAGGCTTGGGTGCGGACACTTTTCAACTTGGAAATAGGGAAAGTGATGGACTCTCCAATTTTGAGCGCAGTGAGGGCGGGACGGATTTTTACAATAATTTCTGCCATAATACTTGGTTGTTTAATGTTTAATGTTTAACTTTGCATATACTAATCAAGTGTATAACGCTTGCAAAGTAACACAATAATGTTTAGGTAGCCAAATAAATATTTGATATTTTTTGGTTTAATCTCTATTTAATGATTGAAACCTATGGAAATAAGCATCAAGCACGTGCATGTGGGTGCAGAAATCGAGAAACGGCGTGTCGAACTTGGGTTGTCCAAATCCGAGTTGGGGCGCAGGATTGGCGTACCACAACAGCACGTAAATCGCATCTTGGAGAGGGAGACCATGGAAACAAACCGTCTCGTCAAGGTGAGTGAGGCTTTGGATTGTAATTTCTTCTCTTTGTTCTGTCCTATTCCGCAACCGATTTCCGCTAATTGGGGGGCAGTCTCATTACAGGGAAACGCCCATAATATAATAGGTAATGCAGAACTTGCAGTTCAACTGGAGAAAGAACAATCAAATACAGAAAATCTAAAAGAGACCATCAAGCTCTTGAAGGAGCAGATTGATAGTCTTAATGCACAAATAAATCGTCTTGACTCCAACTTAAAGGATAAGGACGCTATCATTGAACTATTAAAAGAAAGGAGATAAAGAATTAGAAATTAATGTTGCCATTGAATGATGAATGAGTCGCTTTAATGACGAAAAAGCAGGGTCTTTTTAGCACTAAACTCGTCATTTCATTCTTAGATGCAAAGGGATTTTGTTGTTATGTGGTGTTTACAAAACGCTTACATATAAGATGTAAGTTTCTGTATATTAGTACCATATTACTGCGGCCCAAGCCGCCCTCGAAGATTAAGTTCTTCAATTAGATAAACATTAAACAAATATTCGCTTACTGTAGGCTTACACCAAAAAGTCAAGTGTTTGATTGTTAAGTTTATATCGAAAGGGCGCAGGCTGCCATCGAAGAGTAAGCGTAACTTAACGTAATCCGATACTTAGGCGGTAACGCTCCGATAAAAAGGAGCTTACCGCCTAAGTTGCGCTTGGGAGATTCGTACATTCTGCACGATAATCATGCAGAATGTGTCGGCAAAACTTACAAAATCGGCTATATCATTCGAGCAAGGCACTTACAAGAATTTACAAACATAATTACAAACGTAAATGGCAACATTCAAAGCAGTTGTAAGAACTCCGCGCAAGGACGGGTTCTATCAGGTCTATATTCGGGTGACACAGAACACCAAGCCGGGATATATCAAGACCGACAAGATTGTCACCAAGCAGATGGTGGACAAGCACGGCAATATCAATGACCCTTTCGTGAACGAGTATTGTGCGAGAATGATATTGCTCTATACTGACAAACTCAACCGCAAGGATTGCGCAAAGTGGACAGTACGTCAGATTATCGAGTATGTGACACAAGGTGACGCTGACATCTGCTTCAGCGACTACGCACGCCACCATATCGACCGCATGGTGGACCGGTACCAGTTGCGCACGGCGCAGAACTATCGGCAGGCTCTCGGACACATGGAGCGGTTCTATGGCACGAACAAAATCATGTTCGCGCAACTTACCTCAACGCAGATAACGAGGTGGATTCAGTCGCTGGAGCATACGCACAGGGCAAAGGAGATGTACCCGGTGTGTATGAGGCAGGTGTTCAAGGCTGCGGTTGAGGAGTACAATGACTATGACAACGGCAATCTGCGCATAAAGGTCAATCCGTGGGGAAAGGTAAAGATTCCACAGAGTGACCGCACGGTCAAGAAAGCTATTAGCCCGGAGGATTGCAGGCTGTTCTTTACCGCACCTCTCCCGGATACACGCATGGTCGATCCGTTGCCCGAACTGGGGCGCGATGTGGCGAAGATGGTGCTGTGTCTCGCAGGCATGAACACGGTCGACATCTACGAGCTGCGCAAGGAGGATTACCGAAACGGCTGTATCTGCTACAAGAGAGCCAAGACGAAGAAGTTCCGCGCCGATGACGCTTACTTTGAGATTCGTGTCGAGCCTATCATTCAGCCTTTAGTTGAGAAATATCTGGCCGAGGCTGACGACCCCTACTTGCTGAACTTTCACAAGCGGTTCACGTCCTCGGACTCGTTCAACGCGAATGTGAACAATGGCATAAAGCAGCTCTGCAAGAGCATGGGGATACCGAAGGAGCGTTGGTACAGCGCATACACGTTCCGTCACACTTGGGGTACTGTGGCGCAGAACGACTGTGGCGCGAGCATTGCGGAGGTGGCGTTTGGTATGAATCATTCGCATGGGCATACGATAACGCGAGGCTACATCAAGATTGATTTCACTCCGGCCTGGGAGTTGAATGCCAAAGTGATTGACTTTATCTTTTTCTCCACGGCAAAGAGCAAGCAGGGAATGGCGCGAGGGGTCGATGAGCCTGCCGACAAGTTGTTCAGGCTTTCTCCCAAGCGGATGGTCTATGCCCGTGCCTACTTTCGCGGAGAGGTTCTTTCCGAGGTCAGCGACATCGGCTTCGGGACCGTTGATGAGGTCATCGCCCGGCTTGCCGGGCAGTTGCCCGACACAATCCCGACCGGGTGTGCCGTGCAGTTTCGCATAAAGGACGTGGACGCTGACCGCGAGGCGGTGTATGAGCGCACGAAAGGGAAAGGGTTTTAGCATTCGGTCAAATCAAATGCGACATATTTTCCTCCCAGTTTTGCAAGGGCGTTTATCTCTTCAGTGCCGAGGGTGCATTCCTTGACCTTGATTGTGAGAATGCCATTTTCGAGGACAGCAGATTTTTCAACGAGGGCGTGCAACTCCGAGTATCTAAGTTCGGAAGTGATGATGATGTTGGTTACGCCAACAAGAGCCTTGATTGAGTTGTAGTTTCTATTCATCGCTATATGATTTTGAAATTTCACCTGCAAAGATAGCACGCACCCCGGCCCCCTTGCCTTTTAACTTTTGTTTTTCGCCCGACTTTGTTTCACAGCAGAGCCGGGCTTTCTCTTTTTCTTTTTGCGCGGAACTTTTTTCTTTTTCTCTTTTCTGCGGAGCAGGTTATGGCGCGTCAGCCAAAAGAAAAAAATCTTCAAAAAAAATTTTTTAATGTCGGCGTCGTCGGAGCGAAGCGAACTATATTCCGACTCCTACTCCATAGAAAAATTTTGATTTAAATTTTTCTTCTACATCCATAGTATATATTCGACTTAATATATACGTCCTAATCCATAGAGGAATTCCATAAAGGATATTCCCACGCGCGCGCGTGAAGGTATGCGTTTGGTTCTATCTCGGTTATTGAAATGGCGGTGTCGGTGGAAACCATAGGTTATATTTTGGTTAGGTTTTGGTTTGTGTTTGGTTACACTTTGGTTTGCTTTTGGTTTTCGTTTGGTTCTATCTCGGTTATTGAAATGGCGGTGTCGGTGGAAGAAAAAAGCGACATATCCTCACGGACGGGTCGCTTTCGAGTTTATTAATTATTCACGTTATTCACTATGAGCAAAAACCTATGGTTGTGTCTAAAAGTAGATTGGATAGACGGCCGGGCGCGTCAGTCCTCTTCCTCGTCAGTTTCTCCGCAGAGTTCGCGCAATCTGTCCTCAATGGTGACTGCCGAGTGTACTTCCATATCCACCTCAACGGCTTTCATCTTCGGCGTATGGAACTCAAGCAGGCGCAGTTCCGCGCTGACACGCTCGTTGGGATTGAGCGCAATCATGTCGGCCTCGAAGTCTGACATCGTGACAGGGTTGCCTTTGGAGTCAGTAAGTGGAATAAGGTCGATGACCTTGTAAACATTTCCCTCGGCGTCCTGCGTGAGGCGTTGACGCTGAATCTCACGCAATCCTCCAGTTACGGGGTCGGTCTGTACACGCGGCTCAAAGTATGCGAGGCTATGAGCGCGAAGATACCCTTTGAGAGGGTTTTCCTTGTTGGGCGTACCTTTTTGTCGCCCACCTGTTTTCTTACCTTTTGCCATGATACAAAACTTAAAAGTTGCCTGCAAAGATAGTGCTGTAAATTAGCGCACGAATTATAACTTTTGAAACATCGCTATCATGATAGGAAGTTTAGTAGGCGCAGGTTTGTCGGCTGTCGGGAGCATTTTCGGCGGTATCTCGGCAAGCAAAGCAATGAAAAAGGTCAAGAAGAATCTGCAACAGCAGAAGCAGGCGAACCAAGACTGGTATGACCGCCGATATAATGAGGACGCGACCCAGCGTGCGGACGCACAGCGTATCCTAACCAAAACCGAGGAATCAATCCGTAACCGCAACCGACAAGCCGCCGGAGCGCAGGCTGTGATGGGTGGAACGGAAGAGAGTGTTGCGGCCGCCAAAGCCGCCAACAATCAGGCTCTCGCCGATGCCACATCGCAGATTGCCGTCAATGCAGAGGCACGCAAAGACCAGATCGAGCAAACGTATCAGCAACGTGACGCGCAGATTAATGACGCGCTCAACAATTTTGAAATGAAAAAGGCCGAGGCTATCTCGTCAGCCGTGCAGGGTGTGGCACAGGCAGGCGCAGGCATAGCAGGTGCTTTCTAATCCTTTGTGACATATGGCAGGATATACTGAAGAACAATATGAGCAGAGCCAAGCTGCCACCCCAGTTGACCCCCCAAGAGGTTCAGCGGACTGGGCCGCGCAGAATAGCGGTGACAACGCACCCGAACTGACACCGACACCCAACCCTGCCCCCGGCACATTAGAGGCTTACGAAGCACAGCAGACCGTCACTCCTCCGACTGGCGGTGCATCCACTACGCCCACACCACCGCCACCTGCGGATTCCCCTGCGGCTTCAACCGACACGGAACACCAAACGCCTGCTGTTTCTCCCGAACAGCAACAGCGCGTGGACGCTACCGCAGGTACTGACCGACAAATCAAGACCATTCAAGACTGGATGGACGCGGAGGGCAACCGCCCCGAAACCGAGGAAGAGCGAAAGAAGCGTGAGCGCAGGGAGAAATCCAAGCGTATTATCGCTGCTGTCAGTGACGGCATATCGGCGTTGAGCAATCTGTATTTTACATCGCAGTATGCTCCCGATATGTACAACCATGAGAAAGGGAGCATGACTAATGCCGTTGACGCACGCCTTGAACGTCTGAAAGCGGAGCGTGAGAAGAATGCCGACAAGTATCTGCAATTCTCGCTCAAACTCGGAGACCTTGAAAATGAGCGTGCCAAGACCTTGCGCGAACTGGAAGCACAGCAGGAGCGTCAGAAACTGGCACGCGAAAAGGCTCAGCGTGAAGCTGAGGCGCACGGTTGGGCGGCTGTTCTGCAACCTGACAAACAGCGTGAGCAGGCAGGCAAGGCCAACCGAGCCGAGCAGGAAGCTATCACAGCGAAAGCAGAAGCCGAGGCAGCTCCCGAACTCCAGCGGGCTAAAATCGCCACCGAAAAAGCGAGAAAAGGCAGTTTGGACGCTTCGGCCGCCAACTCTCGCGCCTCTGCGGCTGCACACGGCCGCTCCAATCAAAATGAGTTCTCTGCATGGGATGAGCATGGCAACGAGCATAAGTTTCGCACAAGAGAAGCCGCAGAAGCCTATGCCAAACAGCACGGCACATGGAAAGAAGAGGACGAAACGGAAACAACGACAACCGAAACAAGGCGCACGCCCGAATCCAAGCCTCAAAAGCGTACATCGACCAAGACCACGAAAGGCGGTCATGCAGGCAAACCCAGCCCCACCGGCAGACAATCTCCAACCGCATAATCATAATCCACTATGGCAGAAGATAAAGTAACCAATCTATATAACGCATTTGTCAAGAACGGCTATGCGATGGAGCCAGAGGCGCAGTTCCGCGAGAACCTCAAAGACCCCAAGAAGCGCAAAGCCGCTTATGACGCTCTTGTTGCTGACGGCTACAACATGGAACCGTTCGCCGACTTTGAGAGCAATATCGGATTTGGCGCACCTACACCTGCGCCTGCGCCCACCGCCCCGACACCACAACAGCAGGCTCAACCTGCCGCGACCGCAGCCCCTACTTCCGTACCTGCTTCGGCAACTGCGGAAGAGCAAGAGCAGGCACCGGTCCAGTCTCAACCCGAACAGGCTGCATGGCATCCCACCGAGCAGGATAAGATACGGATGTCGTATCAGATTCACACAATGCTCAACGACTTCAATCAGAAGTCAAAGGCACGCATCGCGCAGGTTCAGCGCATGACCGAGCCGTTCACACCCGAGGGCAGGAAGAAGAGAGCCGCCAAAAAGTTCCAAGCACAACTCGCAGGGACTAAAACGACCGCAGGATTGGGTCTTAATGTTCCATCTGGTCAAATTTATGACGGCGGTTCGCCACAGCCTTATGGAGTGGAGTATGTTGACGGCAAGCCAGTAACCCAGTGGCTCATGCCCGATGGCAGTCTGACCACAAGCCAGTTCGCGGCTGACCGCGCCGAGGATACCGCTCGTAAAAATCGCCTGCGCCACCAGTTCGAGAACCGCATGAAGCAGAATGGACTTGACCCTGCCAAGCCCGAAGATGTTGAAATGCAGGCGCAGTATGACGCACAGGCTCCTGCCTATGATGCCGTAGCAGAACTTTGGCAGGAAGCCGAGGAAAAGCACAAGGCAGACAAAGAGCGCAATGCCGACCGCGAATGGAGCAATTATGCGGCTATGGGCGGTGGACGTGAAATGCGTATCGTTACAACGTCTATGAACCGCCATGCCGATAATATTTCCCACATGACACGCTTTGACCTTCAGAAGATGATGGACAATGCGTGGGCGCGTGCAGGCTCAAAGGTTACCGCCAACTGCTACAACCGCCTGCGTCAGCAATATCCTGACGCATCCGAAGAGGAATTGCAGACAACCGCATCGCAGATGGCACGCCAGTTGACCGACAATGCCGTGTATCAGTATGCCGTTCAGCAGAACACGCCCAAAAGCACATTGGAATACTTCGGTCGGATAGTCGCCGACATGAACGTGATTAACTCAATCAGCAAAGGTCTTGCCCGAAGCCAAGCAGGAACGAGTGGCGACCTTGCAGCTTACGAGGCCGCTATGGGCGAGTACGGCAAGAATCACTACGTGGCACAGATTGCAGGCACCGTTACTGGCATGGCGGTTGACCCCGTGACATGGGTGTCGGGCGGTGTCGGCTCACTCGCAGGCAAAGGAGCAATCAACATCGGCGGTCGTATCGTAGCAGGCAGAGCCGCCACGTCAATGAGTACGCAGGTAGGCTCACGCCTCTTCTCGTCCTCGCTAACTGGTCGTATCATCACCGGGGCAGCCGCAGGCGGTGGCAACTTCGCCACATACGAAATGCTGAAAGAGGGCGAGAGCCAGTTCCTGCACGGCGGTCACATCAACCCCGAAACTGGAGAGAACGAGGGCTATTCAGCAGGAGCGGTGTTGAGCGCAGGCGGTCATGGCCTCATACTCGGTAGCGTGACTGGCACATTGTCGCCAGTCATCGGCAATGTCGCTGACAAAACTGTCAAGGCAACCACCTCCACAGCAGGCAAGGCAGGCGTGCGCCTCGGCGAGGTTGCAGTATCGACCCTTGCCGAGGGTACAATATTCTCCGTTCCCGAATGGATAAACGGCGATGCCGATGCAATGGACGTGTGGACTGACAATATGGCGATGATGTTAGGCTTCAAGGCACAGCACGGACTCAAGAGCGCACCGCGAGTTATCGCCAGTTTGCGCCCAGTCAAGCCAGTCAACGGCCGACCGCTGACGCAGGCAGAGCGCAACCACAACCGCATGGACTTCGAGGAGAGAATCCGCAAGGCTCTTGACCCTGCCAACATAAACAATCTCACAGGGGCTGACGATGCCGGACGTGTAGCAGAGGCAATGCGGTTTACCACCGATGAGCGCGAAGAGCTGCGCAGGGCAGGCTATGGCGAACTCGCCGACCTGTTCAGCCGTGACCGAGTGCAGGAAGTATCTCAACCAAACCCTACCGAGGGAGCGATTGAGTTGAGAGCAGAGCGCGTTGAGGCTGAAACAATCAGCCGTAATCCCGAATTTGACGGCTATTCCTCAATGGAAGAACTCATGCAGGACGGCAATGTGAGCCAGTCCGCACGCGCAAAAGCCTACTACATACTTACTGGGCGCAGACTTCCGATGGCTTCCGTTACTGGTTACACCACCAACACGGACGCTGACGGACGTGTGACCGTCAACTCCATAGCCGCCAATGGCGAGGTCGTTACCAGTCGCACGTTCAAGAACGAGCAGGAAGCCAAGCAGGAAACCGACAACATCATGCGTCAGGCAGAACTCAACTCGGTGGACGTTGGTGAGCGGTACAAGGAGGCCGTTGCCGATGACATGGTGCTTGATGCCGCTATCAGCGAGGTGTCGCCCGGTGCCGACCCTGCAACCATCAAGAGAATCTATCGCGAAGTCAAGGCCGGTAACAAGGACGTGACCGAATCACAGAAGCAGTTGGTTGAGTTCCTTGATGATGCTATGGAGCGCAACCGCGACATTGCCGACCGCTATCGCCCCGAAGCAATCCGCGAGGCTCTGAAAGAGGAAACTGGCATTGATGTAGATGCAGTCCTGCGCAAGATGCCAAGCAAGCGCACCAAAGCGGAGCAGGATGCCGTCAAGACGTATCTTGAACGGCTCTTTCCCGAAGAGGTACGTCAGCAGGCCGCAGAGCCTACTGCGGAGCAGGCAGAGGCGCAAAGCCAATATGAGCAGGGCCGTGAGTTGTTCGGACGCTTTGAAGAGGGCGACCCGACCGTGCAGGCAGACGTGGACGCTATCGCCCTGCGTATGCAGGAAGCATACCAAGCGGTTGAGGACGCTTTCGGTTCTGAAGCCGAATACTATATGTTCCATGTGAATGAAAATCCGTGGGCGTTGGTCAATGACCCCGAACTGACTATTGAGCAGAAAGACGCTGTCCTCTACTACATCAATGCGAAGGCGGCTCTTGACGGCGTTATGGACGCATCCAACGAGGTTGCCGACCGCAAGCGTGCCGAGGTTGAGGAAAGTGTTGCCAAGCGCACCCACAAGGACAATGGCGTGATTATTCCTGCCACCATGAAAGTGGATGACCGACCGGTCTATATTGTCAAGGGTGATGTTGTAATGTTCCCCGATGGCACAGCCGTTGACGTACACAACTCTTCGGAGAGTGTCGTTGTCATGGACGCGCAGACCGGGGAATATCAGTTTACATCCCCCGACCAAATCTTCAAAGTGTCCGAGGCTGTCAATCCGCAGGACGAACTGGACACCGCTTTGTCGGTGATCGAGCAGGAGCAGATGAATATCTTTGGCGACAATGCCGTTGCCCCCGAAGAATCTGCCGAGGGAGAAGAGCCACAGCAGGACGATATAGACCCATTTGCCCAGCCCGAAGCGGAAGCACCTGCGACCGCCGACACCGAGGCGTATGACCGAGGCTATGAAAGCGGACTGAACGATGCAAAGAATTTCGATGATGTCAAACTAAACGCCGAGATTGAGAACCTCCGCGCCGATTCCAACCGTCTGACTGACTTCGGACGTGGTCTGCTTGAGGCTTACGAATACGAACAGCAGAACAGGGCTATGGAAGCGCAGAGCGTTCCCGAAATGCCCGAAAGCGTTCCCAATCCTACGGAAAACCCAGTTTCAGACGCAGAAACCGCGCCCGAAACGGTCCCAAGTGTAGAAAACGGACAGCAGACCGCACTCTCGCGCATTCCTCTCAACGAGAAAGGAGAGCCGAGTTTTGAAGCCGTGGATAAGGAAACGGCCTGGGATGGTCTTGTTGAGGCTGTCGGCGGTGAGGATGATGCCGTTGAAATCGCTTTGGCGCAGGTTCAGCAGGCGACCGCCGACCTCGAAGCTCTCAATAAGAAGCCGCCGACAATGAAGGCCCCCAAACTGAAAGGTTCGCCCATGGCCATGGCAGAAGCCAAGCGCAAGGCAGCCGAGCAGTATCAGAACGACCTCGCCCTGTACAATCAGCAGATTGCCGAGGCGCAGGCACGCATTGACGCATGGAACGGCATTGTTGCCGTCCACAACACGCGCAAAGCCGAGCTGCGCCGTCAGCAGGAAGAGGAACGCCGTCAGCGTGACGCAATCGCCCATGATAAGGCTGTCGCCCGATTTGAAGAGGAACAGCGCATCAAGGCAGAGAAGCAGGCCGAGCAGGAGCGCATCGGCGTTCATGCCGTCAATCCGAAGATACGCGAGCGTTGGGAGTCCGCTCCTAAGGTGGAGGGTAACGAGGACGCTCTGACCCTGCCCGACGGCTCTACTATCTCCGGCAGATACATTCTGACCGAGGCAGGAGCCGCCTCGCCGAGCCATGATGTGAACAATGCTTATGCACCCACCGAGGGTTTCCCGATTGATGAGAACGGCCAAAGCGTCAACGACCGCGACTATCAGCGTGATAAGGACGCACAGCAGAAAGTTGAGGGTATGGCAGGCAACTATGACAACCGCGCCCTGCAAGACCCAGTAATAGTGAGCAAGGACGGCGTGGTGCTGTCGGGCAACAATCGCACCATGTCGGGCGACCTCGCAGCGCGTCAAGGCACAGATAGGGCATACAATGACTACCTCGCGCAGTTCGGACACAAGAAATACGGCTTTACCCCGGAGCAGGTGGCAAGTATGAAGAATCCGCGCGTGGTGTTCGTGCCGGACGAGGCTCTTCCTTACGATGCCACAACCTTTGCTCGGTTCAACGCGCAGGAGAAGAAATCGCAGGGCAAGCCCGAAGCCGCCGTGAAACTCGGAAAGATTGTCCCCGACAATGTGTTCAACGTCATTGTCAACGACATCAGCCGTTACGACCGCCTCTCGGACTACTATGCTGACGAGAAAGCCGTAGCTCACGCACTGGGCGCACTCATGCAGGCAGGAGTCATCAACGATATGCAGATGCCCGAACTGCGGACAGGCACGGCGTTGTCGGCCGCAGGAAAGGAACTTATCGAAAACACTCTTATCGGCAAGGTGTTCCAAACCTCGCCCGATGCAGTGCGTCAGATAATCTCTATGCCGACACTTCGCCAGTCAATCGTTATGGGATTGAATGAGATTGCCAATAACCGCACTCTTGCCCGAAACGGCTACGACATCAGCGAGGAACTTGCAAAGGCTGTAGACCTTGTTACTCGCGCCAAGGCCGCTATGCCGGACGTATATACCGATGGAATGCCAGTGTCGCCCTTCGGACGTATGCAGGGATTGTTTGATGATGAGTTTGGAGACAGCCGTGTGACTGACGCGACCGCACTCCTGCTTGCAGACATTCTCAACAGCGGTAAGCCGAGCGACCTGCGCAAGGTGCTGACCTCATACAACAACGAGGCTGCACAAGCTTCGGGCGGTCAACTTGACATGTTTTCAGGCTCGATCCCCTCAAAAGAAGAAATACTCACCAATGTAAACGAACATTTCAGAAATGCAACCCCCAAAGAACAGCAGGCACTCGTGGAAGCTGCCATTGCGGAACGCAAGCGCAGAGCAGAAGCAGAACAGCTTGGACGAGACCAAGAAAGTGAACAAACTCCGAATGATGTTGAACGCAGTGCAGAGCCTCAACAGCCAGTAGCAGGCACTCGCGAGGAACTGACTCCCGAAGAGCAGGCACTCGCGGCCCGTGTTGAGATTACTGAAAACGACTGGGAAGAGGGTGACAGTGACAAGCCCACTTATAAGTGTGAAATCATCATTGACGGCACTCACATAGTTACGCAAGTTGACGCACCCAATGAGGACGGACACTACACAGGCTCATACTTTGAATTTGACGGCAAGCGTTTTGGCGACATCGCCGAGATTGCCCAGTATATTGATGGACATCCGTCCGCCGAGCTAAAGGTTGACGGAGGTATGCAGTCCGAACCGACTGAGGCGCAGAAAGCCGCAGGCAACTACAAGATGGAACATCGCAAGGTTGACGGCTACAACGTCAGCATTGAGAACGCCAAAGGTAGTGTACGCCGAGGTACTGGAGCGGACGGCAAGCCGTGGGAAACTACCATGCAGAACGACTACGGATATATCCGTGGGACTGAGGGCGTGGACGGCGACCACATTGACGTGTTCCTTTCCGACACTCCCGAAGAGGGCGATGTGTTTGTCGTTGACCAAGTGAACGAGGACGGCTCGTTTGACGAGCATAAGGTTATGTACGGCTTCCCCACGGAGCAGGCCGCGCGTTACGCATACCTCTCCAACTATGAGCCGGGTTGGACCGGTCTCGGCGCGATTACCCACGTCAGCAAGGAAGAGTTCAAGAAGTGGATTCAGTCGAGCAGACGTAAGACCAAGCCCTTTGCCGAGTACAAGAGCGTCAAGGCTATTGAGGGCAACGGCATGATTGGACGCTCACTCACCGAGCAGGAAGCAACGGAGTTGATTGCACGAATGGAAGCAACCGCCGAAGTCGCTCCCTCAATTGAACTCACGCCCGAAAACTGGATTGCCCAGTTCGGAGAGGACGGCACTGTTGAAACTCCCATAGGCATTGTCAAGATGGGTGCAAACCAGTTGCTGAAACTCTACTCACTGAAAAGGACAGAGTATTTCAGCATGATACATCCTACACTCAACACTCCCGATGTCATCATTGAGAAAAACGCACCTGCTGAAGGTGCAGAGCGAGACAGCAAATATCTGTTTGTAAAGACGTTCATCAAATCCGATGGAAGCCGTCTTGTGCATTTTGAATCTGTAACCGTTCAGCGTGACGGCATGGAGGTATCAATAAGCAGCCATGAAGCCGAGGGTAAAGCAATAAAGAAAGAGATGCAGAATGGTAAAATTCTACATCTCTCTGAAAGTTTGTCCCCCAGTTCTGAAAGGTACTTAACCGAGGCTCCGAGTGAATCGGAGGGACCGGACCTTGTTCCTACGTCCGACAATAATGTTAAGGGGAAAGAGCGTGAGGACGGGCAATCCCTCATACTGCCCTCCGAATCTTCGGAGGAGGCCGGTGCCCTTTCCGGCCCTACGCTCGACTCGCCTTCTGACCGCAAAGTTAATACTTTGTCAGCAGATAAACAAACGGAGAGCGCGGAAAGTTCTGAACCGTACACCATTACGCCGACAACCTACACCAACAAGAAAGGCAAGACGAGCGATGTTCACCTTGTCAAGTTCAACCGCGAACTGACCGCCGAGCAAAAGGCGGCTCTTGACACATTCGCGCGTGAGCCTCTCACCGAGGGTAAGAAAACCTCTCGCGGTTGGTATGACCGCAAGCAGGGCGGTTACATGATGCGCAGTGAGGAAGCCGCACGCCAACTCGCCGAGATGATTGGCAACGAAGAAGCGGTTGCGGACGCACAGCCAATGACCGCCGAGGAACTCCGTGAGGCTGTCGCTCCTGCGGCTCCTGCGGAGAAGAAGCCTGCACGGAAGCCGAAGAAAGCACCTATCAACCGCGTCAGCCTTGAAGATGTGATGACCGACCTGTCGACCAAAGGAGAAACCAAGTTGAGCGACCACGCCGAACCAGTCAAGGCAGAGCCGGAGCAACAGCACGAAATCAGCGATGACGAAATGAAGTCTTTGGCTGACGAGTTGCGCGACCTGTTGGGCATAGGCGATGACGAGGGCGACACCAACATCAAGTTCCGCGACCCCGGCGAACTGACAGCGCAGGAGCGTCAGCGCATCCAGTCCGCAGGCATCCGTCTTGCTATGGGTCTTATCGAGCGAGGCACAACGGCATTCCCCGACTATGCCACCAAGATGGTGGGATTGTTGGGCGACAAGATACGTCCGTGGCTCAAATCGTTCTATGAGGGCGCACGCTGGACACCCGGCTATGACAAATATACCTTTACACCGACCGAGCAGGTTGCCACGTTTGACGTGCAGAACTTCGACAAGAAGCAGGCTGACCCAATCGCGCAGGCGGCTATGATTGTGGAAGAGCGCAAAGCCTCAACCGCATCCGCGCAGGCGCAGAAAGAACTTACCGAAACCCGAAACAAAAACCGAAGAGAAAATGACAAGCAGACAGAAGCAGATACAGCAGCTCTTGCAGAAAAAGCAGAGGCTGTTGCAGGCGAGGCAGAAAGTATCGCAGAAACTTCAGCAGACGCAGGCGAACTCAACCGAGCCTCAGAACTGATTGACCAAACACTTGACGAGATCAACGACCAACTGGCAGTCCTCGGCTACTATGAAGCCGTTGAGGACGATTCAAAGTTCCATGAGAGTTACGGCTATATGCTCACAGCAGAGAAAAAAGCCGTGGCAGATGCTACAAAACTTGCAAAGCAGTTGGTAAACGACCTCGGCATTGACATTAAAGTCACGAGTGCGACCACGCTCGGCCGCAAGAGAGTCAAGAAAGGCACTGCGGTAAGAGCGAACATCGCCCCGGCAGGTGGTGACGTAATTGTAAATCTCCCTCTCAACGAGGGAAGAATACTCGCCATCTATATCGGTCTTGAACCAGTTGCAGAAAGAGGCACACGTAGACGTGGTGACAATCTTGCCGTTGAGCGGATACTATACCGGGTGGAAAATCCGAATGGGAGCGGTATGGAACGTTGGGGCTACAATATGTATGCCCCGGTTGAATCAACCTATGCCGATTTTCTGCGCAGGGTAAAAGAGATTACACGCGACTATCTTCCTAAAGAAAAGTCTGTAGATGAGCTTTGGCATGAATGGTCTGATATGGCAGAACGTGGCGAATCTCCATATACCATCACTCCCGAAGTTGAAGCGCAGCTTGCCGAAGAGCGAAAAGTAGACGTGACTCACAACGGCTACAAGGTCGGCGATGAGGTCATGTGGGACCGTTACGGCAACGGCAATTGGGAGAAAGTCAAGATAGAAGATTTTGACACTGACGGTGGGCCTATCTTTGAGGCTGTCAAGGATGTCATGTCAGAAAAGGGAGACTGGAGCCGCGTCAAGCCTGCCGATGGAATCTTCGGCGAGGCAAAGCGTGTAGCAAGAGCCGCACAGGAGAAGAAGCGAAGTTCTCGCAAAAAAGATGTAACTTTGAAGCCGGAACAACCTGTCGGAGATTTGTTCGGCGGCCTATTCGATAACACTCAAAACTCAAGCAATCATGAAGAAACTGACGTACAACCTCGCCCCGGCACTGCCGAGCGAGAAAGAGGACACGAACCTCAATCGCATGAACCGTTGGGAGAGAGCCAACGGAATGAAGTTAAAGGAACTGACGGACGAGGAATGGGTGGACGTAGTAGCGTCAATCCTATGTCTGACGGAGAGCGAGGCGCAGGCGTACCTCGAAAGCCTAAGAGCCAACCAGTAATTGAGCCGGTCCCCGAATCGGAGCGGAAGAATGTCCGCAACAACCATGCCGAGCGTGGCGTTGACTATGCCCCCAAAGGCGAGGACGCACGCATCAAGGCCAATATGGAAGCGATCGAACTTGCCAAGCGACTGCTTGACGCAGGCGAAACCGCCACACCCGAACAGATGGCCGTACTCCGTAAGTTCAGCGGTTGGGGTGGACTGGGCAAGGCTTTCAATGAGCAGGGCTATACTCCGAACCCGATTGCCAAACGTCTGAAAGAACTACTGGGCGAGGACGGCTATCAAGACGCTGTGGACAGCCGCCGTTCCGCTTACTACACTCCTGCCGAGGTCATAGACACCATGTGGGATGTAGCACGCGCTATGGGCTTCAAGGGCGGCAACGTGCTTGAGGGGTCAGCAGGTATCGGCAATATCATCGGACTTATGCCTACCGACATGAGTGAGCGCAGCTCAATCCATGCCGTTGAGATTGACCGCACCACTGGCGGAATCCTCTCGTTGCTCTACCCGGATGCCAAGGTGGAGATACAAGGCTTTGAGAAAACGCGAGTGCAGAACGGCACCGTTGACCTCGCCATTACCAACGTGCCTTTCATAACTGGTGCGAAAGTGTTTGACGAGACAGGCGACAAAGACCTCTCCAAGAAATTCCATGACATCCACGATTTCTGCATTGCGAAGAATATCCGCAAACTCCGCGAGGGCGGTATTGGCATATTCATCACGTCAAGCGGCACGATGGACAACTCAAAGGAACTTCGCCTTTGGATTATCGGCGAGGGTAATGCTGACGTTGTAGGTGCTTTCCGTATGCACAACAAGACATTCGGAGGCACCGGGGCAACCTCGGACATCATCGTTGTGCGCAAGCGCGTCAACGGCAAGCCCTCACCTAATGCCATAGACGTGACGGATGCAATAGGTGTGCGCGTGGCTGACTATGATACTGGCGACACTCGCAAGGTCAAAGGTCAGGAAATTCCCGTCATCAAGCAGTACAGCATGATGTACAACAAATATTTTGCGGAACATCCGGAGAATATGGCAGGCGAGATGATGTTCAACTTTGAGCGTGGTGAAACACGCTTCCCGACCAGTCGCGCCCTCTTCCCAGTCAAGGAAAAGGAACAGTCGAAGATGTTGTCCGAATGGGCAAGCAGTTTCGCCGACATGGAAGAGGAAGCCACAGCCGCGCCGAAAGTCGAAGATGAGATAACCCGAATCAATGAGCAACTCGGCGAGGGTGTCAAGGAGGGAAGCATGGTGCTGAACTCGCAGGGCGAACTCTGCATGGCACGAATGGGCGAGGCTGTTCCCCTCGGACTGAACAAAAACAAGGTCAAGGGTCACACCAAAGCGGAGTGTTTCAAAGCATACTCGGCTATCAAGAAAGCGTTGTCTGATGTGCTTGAATACCAGTCGAGCAATGAGGGTGACGAGGGACTTGCACCTCTTCTGAAAGAGTTGAACCGCGCCTTTGACACATTCACACGCACCTACGGCAACCTGCATAAGAACACCGCAATCTCATTCCTGCGCAACGATGTTGACTTCTCAAGCATCCTTGCACTGGAAACTTATTCCGAGAAAGGCGATAAGAAGGGCAACAAGGTTGTCAAGGTCGGCAAGACTGACATCTTCAGCCACCGAGTTATTGACACCGAGAAAGAGCCACAGCCTACCACCATCAAAGACGCTATCCTCGCAAGCCTATACAAGAGTGGCGGTGTTGATGTTGAATATATCGGCCAGGCCCTCGGCAAACCGACCGAGGAGGTGAAGCGCGAAATCGTGTCAAGCGGACCCGGCTTTGAAAATCCGTCGACCGGCACAATGGAGGTATCGTACAAATACCTTTCGGGAAATGTGCGCGAGAAATTGCATATTGCGCAGGAGAATAATGCTGACGGCAGGTATGACGCGAATATCAAGGCTCTTGAGGGAGTTATGCCGATGACCATACCTGCGCACCTCATTGAGTTCTCGTTGGGTTCATCGTGGATCGAGCCGAAACTATATGAGGACTTCGTGTTTGAAAAGACTGGTCTGCGCGTCACTCTCACCAACGCAGGCGGTACATGGTTCATGAAAACTCCGTGGAGTACATTCAACGAGAAGAACCGCGCTATGGCTGTTGTCAGCAAGATGTGTGACAAGACAATCATGGGTCACGAACTCATTGAAGCCGCCATCACCAACAGGCAGATAACCGTCAGCAAGACCGAGAAGCACTATGACGGCTCAACCAAAACGATAACCGACAAGGCGGCCACCGCCGAGTGCGGCACCAAAGTTGACGAGATACGCGCAGAGTTCAAGGACTGGGCGCGTGAGCATATGCAGGCTGACCCTGCAATGTCGGCACGCATCGAGCAAACCTACAACGACCAGTTCAACAACTATGTGCCTATGTCTATCCCGGACGAGTTCGTTCCCCAGCACTTCGGCGGTCAAGTAAGCGAGCTGCACGGCAATCCCTTTGCCCTGCGTCCTCATCAAGGCAGAGCCGTGGTAAGAGGAACTACCGAACCTATCCTGCTTGCACATGAGGTAGGTACTGGCAAGACCTATACACTCATCACCACGGCTATGGAAATGCGCAGACTCGGCACAGCACGCAAGCCTATGATTGTCGTTCAGAACGCGACAGTCGGTCAGTTTGTGGAGAGCGCAAAGGAAATCTATCCAAATGCAAAGGTGCTGACGATTGAGGAAGCCGACCGCACAGCCGAGGGCCGCAAGAACTTCTATGCTAAAATCAAGTACAACGACTGGGACATGATTGTCGTTCCCCAGTCCGTATTTGAGCGCATCCCCGACAGCGAGGAGCGCGAAATGGCATACGTCAAGGACATCATCGAAGAGAAGATGAAAGTTCTTGAAGCCATGCGCGAGGCTGATTCAGACGGTCGCAGTTTGATTGTTCGCCAAGCCGAAAGGGAACTTGCCGAGCAGGAAGCGCGACTTGCCGAACTGACCGAAACCATGCAGGGCAAGAAGAAGAAACGCGATGAGAAGCGCGAGGCCACCACTCGTCAGAACGCCGAGGTTCGCGCACTGGAAATGCTCGACCGCGAGGTTGACGATGTGGAGAACTTTGACGATATGGGCATTGACGCCATACTTGTGGACGAGGCCCACGAATACAAGCACCTCGGCTTCGCCACCGCCATGCAACGCGGTGTGAAAGGCGTTGACCCCTCATACAGCAAGAAGTCGCAGGGTGTGTTCCTAAAGGCGCAGGCTGTCATGGAGCGCAATAACGGACGCAACGTAGTGTTTGCGACTGGTACGCCTATCTCCAACACAGCCGCCGAGATATGGACGTTCATGCGTTATCTCATGCCAGTTGACACGATGAAATCCTACGGCATCTACTACTTTGACGATTTTGTCCGCAACTTCGGCAACATCGCGCAGATGGTAGAGTTCTCGACCAACGGCAAGTTCAAAGAGAACAACCGCTTCGCCGGATATGTGAACCTGCCCGAACTCGTGCGTATATGGAGCAGTGTCGCCGATACTGTCCTCACACGCGAGGCAGGCGGTGTAAGCGACAAGATTCCCGATATGGAAGGCGGTAAGCCACAGGACATCTACCTGCCGCAAACCCGCGCCATGCGCAGTGTCATGAAGTACGTCAAGGCAGAACTTGACCGCTACGACAATATGACTGGCAAGGAGAAGAAAGAGAACAGCCATATTCCGCTCACGATGTACGGCATTGCAAAGGCAGCCGCCGTTGACGTGCGCCTTGTCGTTCCCAACGCCGAAGATGACCCCAACAGCAAGACCAATGCGACCGTGCGCGAAACCTTGCGCTCACTCCGCGACAGCGAGAAATACAAAGGCACAGTCGCAATCTTCTCCGACAACTATCAGAATAAGCAGAGCGGATTCAACCTCTATGAGGACATTCGCAAGAAACTCATAGCCGAGGGCGTTCCTGCCGAGCAGATAGTTGTCATCAAGCCGGGTATGACTGTCAAGAGGAAACTGGACATCTTCGAGAAAGTCAACGCAGGTGAAATCCGTGTCATCATGGGTTCAACCTTTACTCTCGGTACTGGCGTGAACATACAGGAACGCCTGCACACCCTCATCCATGTGGACGCGCCCAACCGCCCGATGGACTACACACAGCGCAACGGACGCGCCCTGCGACAGGGCAACCTGCACAAGGATATGGACATACCGGTCCGCATTATCCGTTTCGGTGTTGAGGACAGCCTTGACGTAACCGCATATCAGCGTCTTAAAACCAAAGGCGCGATAGCCGATTCAATCATGAACGGCTCAAAGATGATGCAGAACTCAATGGAAAACCGCGTACTGGAAGAGGAAGAAGATTCTTTCGGCGACATGACCGCGCAACTTTCGGGCAGTGAGTATGCCATACTGAAGAATCAAGCCGAGCGCGAGGTTCGTAATCTTACCGCCAAGCAGAAAGGTCACGACCTCGATCAGATTTATGTTCACAACCAGTTGCCAAAGGTTGAGGGCTTCATCAAAGGTGCTGAACGCCGCATCGAGATTGAAACCAAGAACCTTGAAATAATCGGTTCACACTTCCCCGACGGCACTATCAAGAAGATAACCATCGGCAAACTCACATTCGACAGCGTGGCTGCTATGGATGATTTCTTCAAAGAGCAGAATGCCAAGATGAACGAGGCGGCCGAGAATGTCCGTGAGGGTGCTGACAACTACACCAGTAAACTTGTGGTCGATGTTGACGGCTTGAAATTTGAGGTCACAACGACCGTCAGCCGAACCGTTGACAGCAAGGGTCAGGGTACTCTGACGTTTGAGCCGGAGCGCAATGTCACATATTCCTGCGAGGAACTCGGCATTAAAGACCAAGCCATCAAGGGCAACCGTCTAAAGAACATAATGCAGAAAATCGCCGAGGACATTGTGACTGGCAGAGAGAGCCGTGAACTCCTTAGCAGGGGTCAACAGCAACTCGCTCATTACACCGAGGAACGAACCCAACTTGAACAGCGCAACGGCCGTGAGTTCCCACACAAGCAGGAACTGGCAGAAGCCAAAGAGCGTCTTGCCAAGTATGAGGAAGCCATGAAGAAAGAATTGGCAGAGAAAGAAGCCAAGTATGCCGAACTTGACAAATCGGTAGAAACCGCTTCGGACATCACTCTGACCGATGAGGACAGCACTGACACCCCGACCACAGGGGACGGCAATAAGTATCGCCTTGTCGCCGAGCGTGAACTGCTTGACTTCCTTGACGCACAGCCGCTGAAGAAAGGCTACCGCTACTCGCAGTGGGCGAACATGGGCGTATTGCCACCCATGACCGCCAAGCAGAACGGAGAATGGCGTGCGCCGATGATATTCAGCCGTTGGGAGCAGAGCGAAGAGGGTATGCGCAAGGAGAACGGCAAAGCCGACCTTGTGCAGGGTAACGGACGCACCACCGGGGATGTGGCCTACAATCCATATTTCCATATCCGTACCTCTCCGCTCAACGACCAGTTCACAGCCGCCTACGACCGACCCGAACTTCTTGTTGTCGAGGGTTACTATCCCGAAAGCGAGGAAACGAGCGGCTATCAGGCCGAGGGCGCAAAGGATTCCGTAGGTCTTATGGACTGGCACAGCGGAAGCGTCAACGGTCAGTTGAGCGATGACACCAAGGTTCAGACCATGCTGTCGCGCTATTTCAAGCCGGGGCGCATTGTTCCGTGGAGCGAGGTTGCAGACCTCATCATGGAGCGCGTGGGCAACCAAAAGATTACGTTCCCCATAAATGCCGTTCCCCCGATGCTCCGTGCCGAACTCGCCAAACGTGGCGCAAAGTTCGGTGACATCAGCGGAAGCGTGGCAGAAGCCGACATACCCATGCTCAATGAGCTGCGCGATCGAGTGAACGCAGGCGAATGGGACGCAGGTCTTGAAAAGGCACGCGCCTACCTTGACGCTTACGAATCATCGACCGAAGCCAAAGAAGCGCGTGTCGCCGACCTGTCGGCAAGAGCCAACACCCCAGTCCGTATTGTAAGGACGCAGGAAGAGGCCGATGCACTCCCCACTCGCAGAGAGAGGCGTGCCAAAGGCTGGTGGAGCGCAAAGGATGATGAGGTTGTCATCGTCCTGCCTAACAACGTCAATGTAGCCGATGTGGACAATACGTTTGTCCATGAAGTTGCAGGACACAAGGGCCTGCGTGCGCTCGTAGGAGAGGAACGCTTCGATGAATTCCTCGGCGAGATTTACGACCATGCCTCAAATCCCATCCGCAAAGTCATTGACAAGATGACCGACAGAATGGTGAGCGAGGAAGCCGACCGCCTGCGCACTCGCAAGGCACAGGCACACGAGCGAGCCGGGAAAGATGTGAACGCCAATTACTACACCGACATGGCAGAGGCGCGAGTTGAGGCCGAAGCAAAGCGCAAGGATTTCCGCAAGGAAGCCACTGAGGAATATATGGCAGATCTCGCCGGTCGTATCGGCAGCGAGGGTTTTGAGAAGATGAGCCGTGACGAACTGACGCTCTGGGGTAAAATCAAGGCAAAGGTTCAATCGTTCCTGGACAAATTCCTGAGCGGTTTAAAAATTGCCAAGAGCATACGCCTCAACGATAAAGACCTTTCATATATCCTCTTCAAGTCATGGAAGAATATGCGCGATAAACAGGGCAAAGGCGGCGTGTTCGCCGATGCCGAGGATGCCGTTATGCGTCACCGTACGGGATGGGGCGAGGCTATGTTGAGCGAATCTGCCAAAATTGAGGACGCCAACAATCGTTTCAATAAAGAATTACAGCGGCAGGTTGATGGGAATCTTCCTGACGGCCATATTTATCAGTTAGGAATGCCAAGTAACATTTTACGCTCCACCGGTGTTCCCAATCTGCCTATTCAGATGTCTGCCACAAGACTACGTGCCAAAGCAACCGAATATGGGCATGATTTTGATTTGGCGGAGATACGGAATCTTGTGAAGGAACTGCAGACCCCTATGGCAGTATTCGCCTACGGCAACAAGGGGAAGATGCAGAATATTATTGTGGGAATTGAAAGCAATGGCAAGCAATTTATCGTAGGACTTTCCCTAAATCCGATTGTCAATGGCAAAGCGCTGGAGATAAACAGCGTAAGAAATGTATTCCCCAAGCACAACGCCGAATGGCTGAACTGGATTTCGCAAGGGAAGCTGCTTTATGCAGACAAACAAAAAATCCAAGCCTTAATAGACAAACAGCGAACGATTCTCGCTGACGTTGACTATCTTGACTTGGAAGATGTTGCAAAGGTAATAAAAACTTTTGAGAATCCGACATTTGACGGAGACGAAGATGTGAGATTCAGAGACGGGGCTGACTATGTGGAGCGCGTCCCGGTGATGGCTCGTGCCATGTATGAGAAGCAGATACAGTCAAGTATGTACCAGTTTACCGAGGCTATGCAGGATTCCATGCGAGGACTTATGGAATTCTACAAAGCCGTGGAAAGTCAAGGTGCAAAACGCGACATAGAGGATGTGTCAAGTTTTGAGAACGCATACATAGCAGAAAACCTTATGAGCAGTAAGAGCCATGCTGAAATGGACGAGTATGAACATCGCATCCTGCGCCCTCTCCTTGATATAGCCGCTCGCATGTCCGGTGATAAAAGAGGACGTGAAGAGCTGTTGGACTATATGATGGCCAAGCATGGACTGGAGCGTAATGCCTATATGCGTAATGAAGCTATTGCCAATGGAGAAGAATCAGAGCGAGACTTTGCCGGGTTATGCGGTCTGACCGGAGAGACGGACTGGCAGAACGCTGAAATCGTGGCGCAGCAAATGGTTGACGATTACGAGGCGGCGCATTCAACAGATATCCCTGCATTGTGGAGTGCAGTAAACAAAGCTACCAAAACATCTTTGCAGAAAATCTATAATTGCGGTTTGATAAGCAAGGCGCAGTATGAGAAGATTCGAGATATGTATAACTTCTACATTCCACTGCAAGGCTTTGACGAGAAGACGAGCGATGATGTGTATGGCTATCTGACAAGCAAAAAGGGTGCGTTCAGCAGTCCAATAAAGAAAGCGGAAGGGCGAAAATCTAAGGCGGATGACCCACTGGCCACGATTGCCTATATGGCGCAGAACAGTATCATACAAGGTAACCGCAACGTCATGAAGCAGAAATTCCTCACATATGTTCAGAATCATCCGAGCGACCTTGCAAGCGTGAATAAACTATGGCTGGTCCATGACGAAATTACGGATACATGGAAGCCTGTCTTTGCCGATGTGGACGAAAACATGACACCGGATGAGATAGACAAAGTTGTGATGGATTTCGAGGAGCGCATGGAGTCGTTGTCGCAATCGGAACCGGACAAGTATAAGCGAGGACGAGACGCTATCGGCATACCGTATCGTATTGTTGACGGCAATATCAAAGAACATCAAGTGGTAGTGAAACGCAACGGCGAGAGTTATGTCATCACCATCAACGGCAATCCGAGGGCTGCTCAGGCAGTCAACGGGCTTACCAATCCCGACAATGACCTCAACGGTGCTATCGGCAAAGTGTTCAATATAGCCTCAACCGTCAACCGGGAGTTAAGCCAGCTCTACACCACACGAAACCCCGACTTTGTTGTGTCGAACTTTATCCGAGACCTGATATATTCCAACACGATGGTACATGTGAAGGAGAATCAAGGTTATGCGATGAGATTCCACAAGAACCACGCCAAGGTCAATCCCATACGCATGGTCGAGCTTCTGCACCTATATGAGGCGAATAAACTTGATATGCGCAATCCAATGCACAGAATGTTCTATGAGTTCATGCATTGGGGTGGTGAGACCGGCTATACCTTGCAGCGGAATCTTGAACAGGAGAAGAAGCTTGTATCAAAAATAATGAAAGAGGCCCGCAGGGGGCAGCTGAATCCGATGAGTATTCTTGGTCTTATCGGCAACAACCTCGACCAGATAAACCGGGCAGTGGAGAACAGTGCGCGATTCGCGGCCTTCATAACATCGCGAGAGGTCGGAAGAGACGTACAGAGGTCTGCGTATGATGCAAAGGAAATATCCGTCAATTTCAACAAGAAGGGAGCTGGCAGCAAATTCATGGATGCAACGGGACAGACTTTTGCAGGCAAAGCTGCCGGATTCACTTCCGGTCTCGGCAGGAGTTTCTATGTGTTCTGGAATGCTGCCATACAAGGCACGGCGAACTTCGGCAAGGCATTCCGCAAGCACCCTGTCAAGTCTATCACAGCCGCAACCTCACTTTTGCTGTTGGGTTATATAATGGCGTTACTGGCGGATGACGGAGATGATGAGGATAAGAATGGATATTATAACGTACCGAAGTACACGCGCCGTTCGAATCTGATGTTCCGCTTCGGCGAACAATGGCTAACAATTCCACTACCGGTTGAATACCGGGCAATTTATGGTCTTGGAGAACTCGCTTACAGTGTGACATCAGGAAGGGAAGAGTATTCAGACGCAGAACTGGCGAAAGAGACAGCATCCCAACTCTCGCAACTGCTTCCTCTTGACTTCATGGAGGGAGGAGGCGGACTGCATGCATTCGTTCCGAGTGCGTTTAAACCCATGGTGGAAACAGCTACAAATACATCATGGACAGGATTGCCCATCTACAAAAACACTCCGTTCAACAAGAATATGCCCGAATGGACAAAAGCATATCCACGCACCAACACTCAGCTCGTTGAACTATCCCGATGGGCTAACGAGGCAAGCGGAGGGAACAACTATGCCGCAGGATGGGCGAATTTCAACCCCGCGCAGCTGGAGTACCTTCTTAACGGTTACTTCGGCGGCTACTCAAATGTAATCAACAAGATGGTCAAGACCGGCGAGACGATGCTCGGAGAGCGGGAGTATGACCCGAGCAGCATCCTTCTGGTGAACAGGCTTGTCAAGATGGGAGACGAACGAACCGCCGAGAAAAAAATAAACTCGGACTTCTTCAAATATCTTGAGGAATACAGACGCACTCACACCCTTTTGCGTAAATACGAGGACGAGGCAGAGCGAGGCTCAGACAGGTACAGTATTTTTCTTGATGCTCTGAAACATTCGAGAGACGGAGCAAGGCATGATGTGATGGATGAGTATATAACCGATTACAACTGGTTGAACAGAGCGACAAAAGACTCTGAAATCGCCGATGAAGAACGGGCGACATACGAGGAAGAAATGCGCAGGCTCAAACGGGAGGTTGTATCACTTATGAAAGTCGCTCATGATTCTGTGCAGGTCAACAAAATGAAGGAACGATTCGCAGAGGAATACATACAGCAATAGTTAAATGATTGTGGACGATGCAGAGTGTTATCTTTGCACCGTCCATAATATACCAATTACAATGGCAAAGAAGAAATTACATAAAGCAAGCCGCGTAATGCCCAAGAGTGAACTGGACAGCGTGGCACGCGCCAAGAGTACGGGGCGCAACCGAGCCTTTGATGTTCTATGGGAAGCGCAACAATATTGGCAGGCAATGGAGACATTCCGTCAAGACCGAGAGCGCAACAAGAACTATACCTACGGCAGGCAGTGGGATGACTTGATATGCGTTGACGGCAAGATGATGAGGGAAGAGGACTACATCAAGTCGCAGGGCAATGTCGCACTGAAGAACAACCTTATCCGCCGAATGGTGCAGGCTGTACTGGGCGTGTACCGCAGTCAGGCCAAAGAGCCGACCTGCACGGCGCGTGACCGCGACGAGCAGAAATACGGCGAAACCATGTCAACCGTCCTGCAATGCAATATGCAGCTCAACCGCATGACCGAGATTAACGCCCGATGCATGGAAGAGTTCTTAATCTCCGGCTTTGTCGTACAGCGCAAGTGGTATGGCTGGCGCAATGATAAACTGGATTGTTGGACGGACTATGTTCAGCCTAACAATTTCTTTATAGATAACAATATGCGCGACTTCCGAGGATGGGACGTGTCCTGCCTCGGAGAGGTGCATGACGTATCGTTTGAAGAATTGTGTGAGCGGTTCGCGCATAATCCGGCAGACTACAAACGTCTTGCGGACATATACAAAGATGCCCGTGACAAGAATGCATTGGGCGCGGCATTTGAATCTTTCGGTCATCCGTTGCAGGGATACTATGATTTCCTCGTTCCACGCGACATTACCCGATGCCGTGTGATTGAGGTGTGGCGCAAGGAGAGCAAGCCTCGCTACCGCTGTCACGATATAAACAACGGCGATGTGTTCAAAATCGAACTGGAGGACTATGAGGAATTTGTCGGCAGTGTGAACCGAGAGCGAAAGCGCGAGGCGCAGGAATTGGGCATGGACGAGAGTGACGTTCCTCTGATTCAGTGCGAATGGTTCATGGACTCCTACTGGTATTATTATCTGCTCTCTCCTTTCGGCGACATACTGGAAGAGGGAGAAACGCCCTACGAACACAAGAGCCACCCATACGTTTTCAAGGCGTATCCGTTCATTGACGGAGAAATTCATTCTTTAGTCAGCAACGTGATCGACCAACAGCGATACACCAACCGCCTCATCACGATGTACGACTGGATTATGCGTGCGAGTGCAAAGGGTGTGCTTCTCTTCCCGGAGGACTGCCTGCCAAAAGGAATGACAATAGAAGATATTGCAGACGAGTGGGCGCGGTTCAACGGCGTGATAATGATAAGACAGCCAAAGGCAGGCACGGCCCTGCCACAGCAGGTTGCCAACAACTGCACGCAGATAGGCATAACCGAGTTGCTGAATATGCAGCTGAAATTCTTTGAGGACATATCGGGCGTGAACGGCGCATTGCAGGGCAAGCCTGGCTATTCGGGAATGTCAGCAAGCCTCTACAATCAGCAGGCGCAGAACGCAACAACCTCGTTGCTTGACCTGCTCGATACGTTCTCTTCGTTCATCAGAGATGGCGCGACAAAGGATGTCAAGAACATTCAGCAATACTACGAAACTCCGAGAGTGTTCAACATCGCAGGCAAGAACTCGGCTATCGTTGAGTATGACCCACGGAAAATCCGTGACGTTGAGTTTGACCTGTCTATTGTAGAAAGCACGTCAACGCCTGCATACCGCGCAATTGTGAACGATATGCTGATGGAGTTGTGGAAAGCGCAGGCAATCTCCATAGAGCAGTTGCTTGAACACGGTGACTTCCCATTTGCGGACGGACTTTTGCAGAGCATCAAGAGCCAACGCGAACAACTGGAGCAGGGTCAGATGCCCGAAGGGATTTCGCCCGAACTGGCACAGCAGGCACAGCAGGGCGCGAATATGCAAGCCGCACAGCAGGCACAGCGTATGCTTGCAGCATAACAACCCCAGTACACCAATCAGAAAACGGCCTCGGAAACGGGGCCTTTTCTTTTTTTCGCCGGGCCATGCTGTTTGGGAATAATCCGAGGCATATCCATTTCATAGAAGCAGATGTGCATACCGATGGCGCGTGTCATGAGCAAGTCATCATGTTTGCCGATGATAGCCCCATACGCGCCGTTCTGCTTACGCTCATAGGTCAGATATTCATCAAGACACCGCTTGTCGCGTTCCGTGTAGAGGTGTTCGCGTATGACTTTGACGAGCGTTGAGATAATCATCGGCTTTGTGGCAATGTTGGTGTGGAAGCCATATTTGCGCGGAACGCCCTGCCTAATCTCGTCCTCGGACTGACGGCGTGCATAGAGGTTGGGATAGATGGTTGAAATCTGATTGAGGATATATTGCGACTGGTCGCCACCCTCAACCTGCCTTTCTCGGTCATGTGTTTCCAGTGTGTTGCTCTCTATGACAAGGAGCGATTCATTGTAGTAAGCCGCCACCTGCGCAGCTTTCCACGCGAGGCGGTCAATATCGCAATGTCCGTACCACTGGGCTACAACAGCCGGGCGACCGCCCTCTATCATATTCAGACGGTCGATAACAAGAATCACAGACCAGTCGGCTTTTGCCGAGCGACCGCCCACGTCAACGACAGTGAGGTATCGGTCGGTTATTTCCACCTCGTCATCATCTTCGGGCTTTACCCAAATGCAGAACTGCCCCTGCCTGTCCTCATGGAAGCGCAGGTTCTCAAGAGCCTTTTCGCCCTCATCACTATCCGCATATACATCGCCGATGTAGCGCGGAGGACGGCAGGCGTTCTCAAATTCTTCGACTTGATATTTGTCGAACACCATTGTTCCGGAATGAACGAAAGCCTCAACATCATCCGAGGGGAACTCGGAAGCCATGATGCCGTGGTCGTTCTTACCGCTACGCTCCTTGATGTACCAGTTGATTGCTTCCAGTGACGCACCCTTTTCCCACAGCCACCAAAGATACTTTCCGCACTCTTCACGCGATGACAGCACATTGTCATTTTCCCGGTTATCATAGAGCCACTTTGCGAAATCTCGCAACTCCTCGCCACTCTCAAACGGCAGAGAGTATTGCTCGATCTGAAACCATGCTATAAACAACGCCTCAAACTGGGATGGAGTATTAGGGTCAACGGCCGCAGAATATTCGGTGTGGAAGAAATTGCCAGTACCATTTGCAGTTGATTCCATCACAATCATTGTGAGCGGACGCAGGAGAATACCCGAACAGGCAGAGCGCACAATATCTTCGGGAGATTTGCCGTCAGTCTTTTTCCATATCCCGACCTCGGAGAGATGGACGAGCGAATAAGCACCGCCACGGCAACCGTCAGGACGTTCGGCAGTACCAATCTTAATCTTGCAGTTGCGCTGTGGTACGCGCGATGTTGACCCGGACTTACCGACACCTACCATCTTTGGGGCATTGCGGTCGTATGACGCGCCCATGTCGTAGAGCAATTCAATCGGGTATTCCTTTATCATCGTGTCGAACATATCCTTGATTTCATCGGATGCCGTGCCTTGATGTGCGATGATAAGGGAGTTCAGCCCTCGCTTGTGAAAGAACTGCAACCATGCCATATACAACTGGGTCGTAGTGGAGCCGCCCCACTGACGTGCTTTCAGCAGGATAAGACGTATAGGCAAGCCTGCCTTTCGCTTCTCTTCAAAGCGCGACACCAGTATGCGTTGCGGATAGCGTAGCCGGAACAGCACGTCAGAGCCTGCATCCTTGTTGTGAATCCACACAAGGGTTGCGGCCCAAAAAGCGAAATCGTGCCGATAGCGCAGGCGTATGAACTTCTCGGAAACCTTGTCATGGTCTGTATCGTTCGGCTCAACGTGCAGGACATCCGAAAGGAATCTGTCAATAGAGCCTGCCTTAACCAGTTTGCTGACAAAAGGGATAGACATCATTTCATCAGGCAACCACTGGACCGGCATGACGAAGTCGGAGATAGACACCTTGACCCTTTCCCCAATAGAACCCTCTCCAGTAATCGGGTTGAACGAAGCATACATCACCTCATTACGGCGGTCATTCTCCGTCAATATCTTGTCTATATCGGTCAAACTGCTTGTCATACCAACCATTCTTAATGCGGTATATGAATTCTCCTACTGTGCGAGGTGTAAGATAGAATTTCGGAGCAGGCTGATGGACAACCCTTGACACCAGTTCAAAGAGTGATTTGTCGGGGTGCAAATCGCGGAGAGCCAAGTACCTGCGAAATATCTCTTCAAACATCTCGCGTTTGTTCTGACGCATACGCGAAAACGGCTTTCCAACCAACATACGCGCCACCTCCACGGTGGCCCGCTCTTCGGAAACCCAGAAGCGTCTTGCAGGTGATTCAGCCACCTTCTCAAAAATTTCGGGCATAATAATGTAATTCGCCAAGGCGAGTTGTTCACGATATGCACGCATGAGGTCATCATTGCGTTGGCTCGTGAAATCCATTATAGAGCCGAAATGTTTAGCCATCTATTCCATTGCGATGTTGATTGGTAGTTCCTATGCAAAGTTAACCAATTCACGTCACAAAACTTAAAAGTCGCGCCCGAATTTATAGACTTATTTTTGCGCATAGATAATGACCCAACCATAAGATTTTCAAAATAATGGCTGATACTAACGAAGTTAAGAGCAGGCGCGACCAACACCTTGAACGGCTGCGCAAGAAATACCCCGAAAAGAAATTCGAGGACGATGAGGAAATCTACGGACAGATTTCCGATGATTACGACAATTACGAGGCAGAGTTGGAGGGGTATCGCGGCAGGGAGAAATCTCTGTCGGATATGTTCGCGGCCGACCCTCGCAGTGCGCAGTTCCTCACCGATATGCATAACGGCACTGACCCGGTTCTCGGTCTTGTGCGCAACTTCGGCGTGGAAATCAAGGACGTGCTTGACGACCCCGAAATGCAGGACAAGATTGCCGAAGCCAATAAGGATTATGTCGAGCGCGTAGCCAACTCCAAGAAACTGGACGAAGAGTATGAGAAGAACATGGACACCACTCTTGAAACTCTCCGTCAGTTCCAGGCCGAGCGCGGCATGAGCGATGAGCAGATTGACAAACTCGTTGAACTCCTCCTCGGCATAGTCCGTGACGGCGTTATGGGCAAGTTCAGCACCGAAACTCTTGACATGGCCAGCAAGGCCCTCAACTACGATGCCGATGTAGCGGCCGCAGGTGAAGAGGGCGAGATAGCAGGACGCAACGCAAAAGTTGTGGAGAAACTGCGCAAGAGCAAGAAAGGTGACGGCACAGCCCCAATCGGCGGCAAGAACGGACAGGGCGCAGCTCCGACACGCAAAGAGCAGTCTATGTTTGACCTCGCCAGCGAAGCCATGTAGTCATGGACGGCGTTGTGGTACACTGCCCCGATGAGGGCTATAAGGTCACACCGACAAAAGGGTCGGCAGGAATCCGCAGTCATGTTGCAGGCGCGACCGCGTCAGTCAGCAATCTTGCATCCGCGACTGGTGGAATAGGCAAAGGCAATTTCATTGAAAACGACAATAAATAAATCTTTAATCACAAAATTTTTCCAACCATGGACGGAGAAACAGTAATTGTTGGTGGTACAAATCCCACCCCGACCCCCGGCTCAGCCGGAGTCAGTTCGCAGGTAAGCGGAGCAGCCGCTACTGTGAGCAATCTCGCAGGGGCAACTGGCGGCATTGACGGTGGAAACCTCGTGCAGCCCGACCTTGACGAAGAACTCTACAAGTTTAAGGGCGATGACACACCCCTCATGCAGATTGCGCTGAAAGCAAAGCGTGTCAAGGTAACATCGCCCGAAGTTGACCACTACATGATTGACGAGCCTCGCACCTGCGTGACCACAACCGCCGCCGTTGCCAAAGGCACAAGCAATCAGTTCGTAGTTTCCCTTGACGGCGACGACCAGCAGATTCCGCGCCCCTACGGCACGTTGCTTGCCGTTGGCGTTGACGGCTATACCGAGGACGGAAGCAAGGCAACGCCCGGCAAAGACCTCATGCTGTTTGTTGTCGGTCACGACCCCACAACAGGCAATCCCATCTGTCGCGCCGTGAACGGTCCCAAGTCAACCACTGATGCTGAGTATTGCACTACGCCTGCAATTCCTGCCGGAACGAAACTCATTCTGCTCGGCAACGCGCTCTATGAAACGCAGAAGAAAGTTGACCCCGACCTCTTTGTTCCGCAGCCCACTCGCGTGTTCTTGCAGAAGCGTGGCATGAACCGCATCGTGTCGGACTACTTCGATGCCGTCAAGAAACGCATCCCGTTCACCAAGGCAATCATCGCCGAGGCCGCACTTACCAAGTTCAAGTGCGACACCAACCGCTCCCTGCTTGCCGGACGTAAGGGCAAGATTAAGGTGAACACACCCGAAGTCGGCGTGCAGGACATCTACTTCTCCGAGGGCGTGCGCTATCAGGTGAAGAAAGAGATTCAGCACATCGGCAAGTGGACTTACGAAGAGTTCATCGCCCTTGCCAAGATGTTCTTCACCGGCGAGGATGTTCCGAGCAGTGGCCTGGCCCTCTGCGGCAAGAACTTCCTTGAGAACATCCAGTGCATCGACTTCTCGAAGCACCCGGAGGTCAAGATTGACGTCAAGACCAACAAGTTCGGATGGACCGTCACCGCCATTCACACCGTGTTCGGCGACATCGAGTTCAAGCGTGAGCCGACCTTTGACCGCCTCGGCTGGAGCAATTCGGCATTCTTGCTTTCGCCCGACCGCCTTGTGCGTTACGTTCTCGCCGCGGAACACTCATCGTCTGACCGCGTGGAGGGCGAAGAGGCAACACGCGAGAGCATTCTCACATGGGATGCAATCGCCCTCAAAGGTTCTTGCCACTTATGGATCAACGGCGAGGACACCACCGCCAACGACAACGTCAACGAGGACGCAGCCCACTATCTGTTCTACGAAGGCTCTACTGCCCCCGAATCCCCGGTTGACGGCGGTATCTACTACCTGCTGAGCGACTGCCCCGGTATCGCAGCCACCGCTGTCAAGGGTACGCTTTGGCGTGCCAAGAACACCACCACTACCACAGGTGAGGGTGCTTCCGCGACCACCAAGACCACAACAACGTGGAGCGAGTATGAGGTTGGCGATGTAATCAGCGTCTAAGGCCCATCAAGACTAAGTAAACAACAGAGAGGCGGACTGGTAGAAATGCCGTCCGCCTCTTTTAATAAATGCCACAACAATGAAAAAAAAGAGAATAACCTACGGCGTGTCGGGCATGATGGAATATCAGAGCATCATCCGCTTCGGTAAGAATACCCTCAAGGTTACATTTACTGGAGGCAGTATGAATGCCATCGGCGTGACACCTGCCACATATACCACAAGTAGTTTCCTCATTCAGCAGGCAATAGAGAACAGCAACGAGTTCAAGCGCGGACGCATCCGCATTGTCCGAACCATAGAACTGGATGAAGAAATCCACATCGAGCGACCCAAGCCTGCTACTGCAATCGCAGAGCGGCGCAATCCTGCGCCCACGCCCACGGCAGAAGCCGAGAAAGTCCCCGAACCTACCGAGGAAGCAGAGGCCGCCGAGGTCAACGCCGAGGACGGCGCGACATCCGAGGAACAGCCCGAAGAATCCGCGCCGACCGCACCGCTCACGCAGGTGGAGTTTTCCTGCAACGATGATGCAAAGGACTACCTTGAGCAGACTTTCGGCTACGTCCGTAGCAAGCTGCGCAACCGCGAGGACATCATCAACGCAGGCAAGGTCCACAACGTAGAAATAATCTTCGTGTAAACGTCCGGCGATATGGTGTATAAAATCCTGCAAATCGCGCGTGACGTGCGTATCGCCATAGACGAAAACAAGACGAGCGAACAACTGGTAGCCGATGAGGATATTGACACCCTGTCGCTGAACGATATTGTGCGCTCCAAGATTGTCGAGGCTGTGCGCAGGGTTGTGACCGAAGCACCCACGCACCTGCTTGACGGCGGTCTGCCATTCGGCGATGCCGTCTTTTGGCGAAGCAAAGGTTCGGGCTGGACACTCCTGCCCGAAGATTTCATGCGCCTATTAATCTTCAAAATGAGTGATTGGGAGCGACCAGTGTATGAACCAATCACAGCCGCCGACCCTCAGTATCAGCTGCAATTCTCACGCTACAAGGGACTGCGAGGAAATCCGCAGAAACCAGTTGTGGCTATTGTCAGCCGAGCCGAGGGCCGTGCGCTGGAATTATTCTCCTGCAAGGACAAGACCGCGACCGTTGAGCAGGCCGTCTATATCCCTCTACCGAAAGTGGATTGTGACGGCGGTATCGAAATCCCGGAGCGGTGCTATATGTCGGTGGTCTATCAAGCCGCCTCGCTTGTACTTGCCACAATCGGTCAGAGCGAACTATCCTCAGTAATGTCAGAACTTAGCAAACAACTTTTAGTATGAGTCAGATAAAGACAACCGAAATTGAGGGTGATGTGGCTATCGGCAGACACGTCACCGCAGGCGGTAACGCGACCATACAGGGGAATACGACTGTCAAGAAGAATCTGAAAGTTGAGGGATGGCTTGATGCCCGAAACATCAAAGGCCCCAACAAAGGTATCTTCCTTGACGTGACTAAACTCCGTGAGGCATATCCGTTACCGCATGACGGTTGGTGGGCATTAGTCGGCAACACCCTGCCTGCGCCCCTATACATCGCAGACGGCGGTGCATGGGTAGCGACCGGCGAATCGGCAGGCAACCCGACCATTGACAGCCAACAGTACAACGATGCCGTTGCGGCCCTTGACGCTGATTTGAAAGAACTGGCGAAAGATGTATCGGCAAACGCACAGAGCATTGAGCAGATACGCACGCAGATAAACACTATCGGCAGTTCGGTCAATACGCTCACGACCGATGTGTCCGGCCTGAAAACTCGCGTGACCAATGCTGAGACAAGCATTCAGAGCATCAACAACAGCAAGGGCAAGGCTAACGGCCTGGCCTCTCTTGACGCAAACGGCAAAGTTCCGTCAGCGCAGCTTCCCGGCTTCGTTGATGATGTCGTAGAGTTCAATGCCATAGTCTCCGACATAACACCGCTTGCACAATCAGCGAACAAAAAATCAACTGATGCCGGTTGTATGGTGGTTTATGACAGCGACCGCAACCGATTTATTCTTGCAGTGTCGCATTTGGCCATACCCGATGAACAGCGTACACAATGGAGAGAGCAGATATTGCGCCCGATAAAGACACTCAACACTCCTGCCACCGCCACCGCAGAGAGCGTTGAGGCGTTGCCTCTATTGAACGTTGTGGATTACTGGGAACTTACGGACGGAACAGCCTCACTCATCACATCAAAATTCACCTACTACAACAACTGGCTTGACGGTGGCTCCTTTGGTGAAGGTGACGCAAAAGGTAGAATCCCCGAAGGTGGCAAGGTGTATATTTCTACCTCAGATAATAAAACCTATCGTTGGAGTGGCACACAACTTGTCATCATTGGTAATGACCTTGCACTGGGTCGTACAGCAAACACGGCGTTCCCCGGCGATGAAGGAGCGCAGTTGCAGAAAAATCTAAAAAACACAGCCAACCGATTGCGCAACTTAGGGATTCTGCTTTGTGACGGTCAATGGGATGGAACCGGCACTACACCTAAAAGTGGTGTATGGCTTTGTCCGAATGAAGAGGGCGGTTGGTATTTCCGCAGTTTTGGCAACACCAATTTTTATGACCTCCCTGAAGAAGAATATAACTCTGACATGACGTATAATTCCGGCTGTCTATATCGTATGGCAGACGGACTATACCGCATTATCAACGATAAACTGACAATGGTCGGAGGGGCTTCAGTCGGCAATACGTTCAACCTCACATCGGAAATACCCACAAGCGACCCCGACAAGTTGTTCTATCAATTGAACGACCCGACCGACACCAAGTATTATGCTCCAGCGATAGTCTATGAGCAGGGAAAGGCAGGTTTCGGCTTGCAGATTACCTTTGCCGTTGCTCACGGTGCGTGGAAGATATACCAGTATGTCGGCGCGACACTTGAAAAGGAAGATGTTTTGAGCAGTGAAAACTGGCTCGATCTCGCAGGCATGAGCGCAGGCGCAGAAGCCATCGTGAATGTCAATGAGGTGTGCGAAGATAAAGACTACACCATGTCGCTTGCCATACAGGCACTCATTGACCTGCGCGACACCACCGGGGTAAACTATCTCAAATCCGGACTTGTCATAACCTACCGCAGGGATTCTTCCAAAACGCCCCATGCATGGGAGACAAAGCAGTTCCGTGGGCAGGTGCAGGATATATCCGCGACAAACGGCGATGACCTATGGCCAGACTTCGGCGGTGGCGGTGGCTCTACTTTTGAACTCGGCAACGAGCCAGAGGTAAACGGCACTAAAGCATTGTCAACCGGCGGCGCGTACGATATGGAACAACGCTCATTCGGAGGCTTGCAGATAGAACCCGCCCCATCGGATTATATCATACAAGCCGTAACTAAAGCAGGCGAACCTCTCGGCGATTCCGTGAAGATACCCAAGAGCAACGGCGGTGGCGGTCAGAGCGGAAGCACACTCACCATCTACTGCGACTCTGCCGTATGGGGCGCGTATGGTGGTAAAATCGTTTTGTCGGCCGCCATCAAGAGCGTAAGTTATGACGGCGAAGATGAGGTACTGGGAACAATCCGCTCACTGAGTATCATCGACCCGACCACCAATATAGAGTTGTGGAGTGAGGTTGTCAATCAGCCGTCCTCAACATCAGCCAATGACCTCAAATTTGAATTTGACTTTACCGAGTTCATAACCGGGGCATCGAGCAAGGACTACAAAATCAAAGCCACTGACGCGGACGGCAACGAGCGCACTCGTGTAATCAGCGTTACCGCCGTTGACGTGACGTGTACCTGTGTGCAGGCACTTAACTACTCAGCCGCCACCGCTCTTGAAGCAGGAGGACGCGAGAAGAGCCTGCCGATGTATAAGTTTGAAAACAACGTCAGCACCAAACAGGGCATACTGGTGACAACCGAGATGTTCTACAACGGCGCATGGCACACCCTCGGCACGGCTACGGTCACAGACCAGTACAGCCACAACATCAGCATTGACCCGAACAACGTGTTCGGCAATTCCGAACAACTGACGCACGGCGCATACCCCCTGCGCATTCAAGGCAAAGACATTGCTTCGGGTGTGACAGGCAATACAATCTACACAGCCGTGATGTGCGTTGACGCAAACAACAGCACGCCGATTGTAGTCATGCGATACGATGACCGCAACGAGGGTAAAGTGCGCTTGTATGATTCCATCGCGCTTGATGTCGCAGCTTACACTCCGGGCAAAACACGCACAGCCATTGAGGTAATGATTGACGGACATATAGCCACTACCGCCAACTGCGAAACCAGTCAGACGCTCAATGTAACGAAGCAGATTCAAGGTTATGCCTCGGACGGAAGCAAGAGTTTTGACGTGTACGCACAGAGCGGAACATCCAAGTCCTATACAATCACACTCACGGTCGAGGGTTCGGCCATTGACGCTGAGATCAAAGAGGGCGCACTCTTCGCCTACGATTTCTCCACACGCAACAACAGCGAGAGCGACCACACCATCAAGGACAACGGCTACACGATGCAGGTCATCGGCAGTAACTGGAGCTCCAACGGCTTTGTGTCCGTCCTCGGTGAGAATGTCCTGCGCATCGCCGAAAATGTCAAAGCGGAGATACCCTATGCGCCGTTCTCGCCCTCTGCCCTTGAAACGAGCGGAGCCGCCATCCAGTTGGCATTCTCCACCAAGAGTATCAAGGATAGAAACGCTATGCTCTGCGAGTGCTACGACCCTGCGGCAGGTGTCGGCTTCTATATACGTGGCAATGAGATTGTGCTGACAGTGCTTAACGGCACGCCGAGGCGACAGCGCGTAGGCTTCAAATGCGGAGAGAAAGTGACAGTCGCCGTTGTCGTTGAGCCGGGGAGCAAGTATGTCACATACAAAGCCTCAGACGCATCCAGCGGAACGAACTACTCCTTTGTCAAACTCTACGTCAACGGCGAGGAGTGCGCCGCCATAGGCTATCAGCCGGGAACGAGCGCACTGCGTCAGAACAGGACAATCACGTTCAACTCCGAGAACGGCGATTTCAACCTCAACTACATCATGGCCTACAACTCCTATATGGAATGGTTGCAGGCATTCCGCAACTACCTTTGCAAGTTGAGCGATGTCCGCGCCATGATAGCGGAGTATGACAAAGAGAATGTACTGGATACGACAGGCAAGCCGTCCATGAGCCTTATGGCGGCCAAAGGTATACCTTACTATGTGATTGTCGCCGACCAGACCACATTCAATAATTTCGACTATGCTCTGAACGGCGGTACATCAACAAGCGACCAGTTTGCCTGCACGCTGTACTACTTCAACCCACAGCATCCGGAAGTAAACTTCAAGGCTGTGAATGTGCTTTGGCGCAGGCAGGGAACGACTTCGGCACAGCGACCCATTAAGAACGACCGCTTCAACTTCAACAAGAAGAACAAGACCACAGGACTTAAAGCGACCGTCACCCTGCTCAATCCCGATGACAGCACCGAACTTGGACGCAACGCAATCAAGGCTGCTGCTGACCGAAAGGTGTTTTGCGCTGAGACTGGTAACTTTATTGACGTGGTTACTGTCAAAGTCGATTATTCCGACAGTTCCAATGCCAACGACTGCGGCGTGTGCGATATGATGAACGCCACATTCCGCTCTCTCGGCTCGTCATACATGACCCCGGCGCAAAGAGCCTTTGACGGGCGTCAGATTCTTTCCAACGGAGACGTTATCACGGGTCGTCAGATGGACCATTCCACAAAGAACCACCCGATAGCCTGCTTCCGCGCCACGACCGACACCTTGCAGGACGCATGGTTTCATGCCAAGGGCAACTGGAAAGAGGACAAGGGAGAGCAGACCGCCCTCGGCTTCAAGGATACACCCGGCTATAACAAAGGCTGTCTCAACTACGGAGACTTTGTGGAATACTTCGGCACACCCGATGAAACCCTCGCGCAAACCGAGGCTCGTTTCAAGGCAGACCCCGAAACAAATACAGAGGCCGCCCAAAAGAATGTGTATCTCATATCACAGTATTGCGGACGCGACTATGCTATCTACCGCTACAAGAACGGCGCATGGACACGTTCGACTGGCTCAATGAAGCAGGTTGACGGCATGTGGGTTGTGACCGGCGATGTGCTTAACCCGGTGAGTGGTTACGAACTACTGCAATATGCAGGTATGGACTGGTGGCAGGGTGTAGCGACTATTGAAGACATGATGAAGCCGTCAACACAGATTTCATCATGGGTTCGCAAACTCGGACTTGCGGCTACGGAATATCCTGCATGGACGTACTACTTTGAGTGCATGATTGACGATGACCAACTCCAAGAGGATTTGGCACTCGGCAAGAAAGTACCCTACGACCTCTTCAATATGCTTCGTTTCTTCAACTCCTGCGACTACTCCAAAGTCAACGGGTGGGAGAAGATATGGAGAGAGAACGCCTACCGCTATATGTCGCTTGAGAGCGCAATGGCATACACCGCCTTTACTGACTATCTCGCGGCTGTTGACCAACGAGCCAAGAATATGCAGCCTATGTTCTTCTTGGAGGACGGCTGTTCGGTAGAGAACGGCGTTTACTCCGGCTACCGAAATATGGAGCCAACCCGAATGTATCTTAACAAGGTATATGACTGTGACACCTGCAACGGCGCAGACAATGACGGCGGCCGAGACATAGACGCGGAGGTAGACCCCAACAAGATGACTGATGAAGCTACCGGTTATACCAATCCCTACATGGGTTACGGCTCGGTACTCTTCAACAACATGGACCGTCAGCAGGAGTGCTGGAACAGCAACGACCTCGGCACGACCACCATATCACTGAAGAGTGTTGTGAACCGAATGCGTAATCAGACAGCGCAGATAGACGGCAAGACCCTCGTTCCGTTCTCGCCCGATGGAGCGTTATACTTCTTTGTGGAGAAGCGTCTGAAATTCTGGCCCAAAGTCGTATCATCGTATGACGGAGAGCGCAAGTACATTGACCACACTGGCATAGCCAACCTGCCGTACTTCTACGCGCTTCACGGCCTGGGACTGACAACACTGCCCCGATTCATCGAACAGCGTTGGGCAATCCGTGACGGCTATTATCAGACAGGCGACTTCTTTACCAATCCATTGAGCGGACGTGTGTCTGCCATCAAAGCCGATTCTAAAATCTACATCACCGCAGCAGCTCCGGGATATTTCGGAATCGGTAATGACGCAAGCGGTCAGTTGTCGGAATCCGTCTTTTTGGAAGCAGGACAGACCCACGCGTTCACGCTTTTCGCCCATGACTCAGGCGCACTGCTCTACATCTATCAGACTGGGCGCATGAGCAAGATTGACCTTTCGGAAATGTCCCTCGCGTTCCACTTTGACGATTTGAGCAAGTTGCAGCTTGCCGAAGAAATCATACTGGGCGGTGACAAGCACACCGAGAACACCGCGCTCAACGGCTTCAATCCTCTCGGCAACCTGACGTTGGGAGATATGCCGTTCCTGCGCATCTTTGACGTGAGCAACACCACTGCTACTGGCATTGATGCAAAGGGCTGTCCGCGCATTGAATCAATCAACGCAAGCAACACACTGCTTACCAACTGCGACCTTGCGCAGACATCGCCTATCGAAACGCTGAAACTGCCTGCGTCAGTAACCAAACTGGAACTTGTGAACCTGCCGAGGCTCACATATCCCGGCGGTCTGACACTGGCAAGCGTCAACGGCATCAACCGTCTGTGGGTAGAGGGTTGCGACTTCGTGGACGTGGAGAGCCTTGTGATGACAATCGCAGAGGCAGGAGCAATCCGCGAGGTTCGCATTCCGAACATCAACATGACCGCCAGTGTGTCGGTACTCCGTCAGCTGCGCAAGACCGGCGCCATCGGACTTGACGCGACTGGCAAAGCCTACGAAGAGAGCGGACAGTGTTCGGGCATCACGGGCCGTTGGATATTGTCGGAACTCATTGAGGACACTGACACGGACGGCAACGCAGGCATGACAACGCTGAGCAACTATTTCCCCGAACTCGACCTCATCAACTCCCAGTTCTCGTTGCTGAAGATTGATGACATCATCGGCGGAGATTTCTGCGAGAGGTACAGTAACCCCGAAAATCAGACTGGCGCAGACTACAACAAGGCATTCGCGCCGAGCGGTCACACCCTCAAAATCAAGCAGGGTATTCACGCCTACAAGTGTACGTTCAACTCCAAACTCAATCAAATGGAGGGAGTGCAGTTGAGCGACACCGATTTCGGCTACCTCAATTCGGGCGAAAGTTTTGACAACTCCGACCAAGCCGGAGAGGGTTTCGACATCTTCCATCACCTGCCGCACCACTGGTACAAGGGGGTGAACGATTACAAGAATCAGAAGAAATATATCTTGTATTCTACCACGGAGAATGAACCTCTATCGACCGTCAACAAGAGCGTTAAGGCTATGCTTTCGGAACTGCTCTATGCTGAAAACACCGGGGTCTATGCAGACGAAGCGCAGGTTGGAGAAACCATTGATGATACTGTCATCGCCACAGCCTCCAACATTAACGCCTATCGCATGGACGTAGAGGGCATGAAGCAGGCACGCTGGCCCGGACTGAACCACGCACGCCTCGGCGCAGTCTTTACTGACGCTGACGGCAAGATTGTCGGCTCGTTCATCATGCAGGTAAGCCACACCTACTTTGATTTCTCAATCGGCAACTACGTCTTCTGCGATGTGCCGAGCGGTGCAAAGTGGATGTACTTCACCTCATACCGCGACATCGGCGACATCATGTGTCTTGCCGTTGACAGTTCACACATTGAGGCGATCGAACCCGAATGGACTGAACACACGGTCGGCGAGAACGACAGCCTCATCGGAACATACCCGATTACTATTGACGGACTGAAAATGCCTCGCAGTCTTTCGGGTGCTATCCGTTCCAAAAAAGGTGACGGCAATTCAACCACCTCGTCCGAGTGGGCGCATGATTCAGACGGCAACCCGACCGAAACCCCAGTCGGCACAATCCACTACACGGATAAGGATTTCCAAAACAGCACTCGCAGGCGCGGAGCAGGCTATCAGTTGCAAGACTACGAACAGCACAAGGAAATCAGCAACCTATGGTGGGCATTGAGCGGAACGACCAACGAGCAGGCTGTTGTCGGCAACGGAGCGCATGACGCAACGCTGAACAGCCGTGACTCCATCGGTATGGCTGACACGGAATATGTCGGCAATGCCATGAACTCAATACTGGGACTCAAGCACTATGTCGGCTGTGACTCGGAGTGGATGGACTATATCGCCTGCAACGTTAAGAGTTATGCCGAATTCTATAAAAACCGCTGTCTTGATAACAACAACGATGACCCGATTGATTACAAGGCTCATATCTATGACCCAATCACCAAGACGGAACGTGTTGTGCAGACAGTAACCGGCAACGGTAACTGCGTGGTGCGTGTAGTCCACGGCGCAAAGTGTGACATTCTTGCAAGTAAGGTGCATCAGACCGACACAAGCCGATACACTACCCACTATGCGGCAGGACACTGGTTGCCCGGCTTCCGTGGCCGTGTGGTTTTGCGGTCGGGCAACAACTCGAGTGCGAGTGGCGGCCTCGCTTATGCGAGCGCGAGCTACGCTTCTTCGAGCTCGGTCGCGAGCTGCGGTGGTCGGCTCGCCTTCCGCGGAAAATTCGTCATTGTCGGATAGCGGAACTCGTCCCCACGAAAAAAGCGCAGAGGGAGAACCGACCAACGGGAGGTTGCTCCCTCTCCTTTTCTCGCGTAAGCGAGTCGAGTTAGGCGAAAATTTTGTAACTTTGCACCTTGAAAGGCAGATAACCCCGCGCGCCGTGTGGTTTTGCGGTCGGGCAACAACTCGAATGCGAATGGCGGCCTCGCTTATGCGAACGCGAACAACGCTTCTTCGAACTCGAACACGAACTACGGTGGTCGGCTCAAATTCTGAATGGTTAAACACAATCGGATGACCCTGCACGCCTGCGCGACAGGCACAGCACTCTCCGAGGGGTTTGCGCCTCGGCAACAGCATAAGAATATGGAAAGCCGGAAGAACATTATAACCAACAGTGGAGAGGGGCAATGCCTCTCTCCACAGGACCGGAAGGCGGTCACAGACATAGCAACATTCATGGAGTTGACCGAGGATTGCCCCTCGGTCAACTATCCTTTATGCAATCTTATCCCGGAGATAATCACGGAAGCCAATCTAATATCATCGTTCAATCGCGTAATAAGCAACCTGCGCCAGTCGGCATCGGACAGCGAGAAAAAGGATACCGTTGTCATTGACGGCAAAGAATACACCAAGAGGCAGGCGCGATATGTGCGTAAGAAGAAAGAGATTATAGAGCAGCTTAAACACTCTATAAGCAGTGGAGAATTCCGTATAACCAAACTGACATCCTTTGATACGCAGGACGGCCCGAAGATAAGGACAGTACAAGCACCCATTGTCGTAGAGCGCATGGGGAGCAACAGCATTATGGAAGTCATAGAAACCCGGCTTGCTCCAGTACTGATTGAAAGCACGGCCGCTTCCATAAAGGGACGAGGCCCACACGGATTGTTCCATGAGATACAAGCCGCGATAGAGGCTAACCCGAATCTGAAGTATTATTACCAGTCGGACTACAAAGGATATTACGACCACATAGTTCATGACGATATGATTGCTATTATAGAGCGATACATATCCGACCCGATACTATTACCGATGTTGCGGAATTTCGTAAAAGCCCTGCACCCCGATGGGGACATAGGTATCAGCAAGGGCTTACGTTCATCGCAGTTTTTCGGCAATCTCTATCTGAACGACCTCGACCACGCCATGATCGAGAAACACGGAGCGACTTACTATTTCAGATTTTGTGACGATACGTTTATACTGGCAGAAAGTAAAAGAGAGTTATGGAGATTAAGGGAGTGCTTACATGAAGAGAGTTCAAAACTCGGACTGACAATAAAGCCGAGCGAAAGGATTGCGCCCATAACAGCAGGGATGGACGCACTTGGTTATGTGAATTTCGGCGACTATGCCCGGATACGCAGGCGCACGAAGCAGAACGCGGCCCGTAAACTGGCAAAGGTGAAATCGCGGAAACGCAGACAGGAAATCATAGGCTCATTCAAGGGTATGGCGTGCCATGCCGACTGTAAGTATATATTTCACTTAATCACTGGTAAACGTATGAAAAAGTTTTCAGAAATGGGAGTGACATACACTCCTGCCGATGGGAAGAACCGCTTTCCCGGCAAAGTCATGCCGTAATCCAAAACAAAGAGTTAGAGATACACGATTATGAGGTAGAGATGGACACCTCATACGGCAACAGCCGCTATCTCGTATCGTTCAAGGTCAAGGCGACCGGCGAGTGGGGCAAATTCTTCACCGCAAGCGAAGAGATGAAGAACATCCTTGACCAAATCTCGGACATTGAGGATGGGTTCCCGTTTGAAACAACCATCGTGAGCGAAATCTTTGACGGCAACAAGCAGAAATTCTCGTTCACCTAATACCATCACACCCCAAAGCGTGACACGTCACTAAACTTAAAAGGGTCTGCAAAGCGCAGGTCCTTATCTTTGTGCCAAAAATCATATAACGATATGGAAAAGATATTTGGCACAACCGTAAGGCAGGACAGCCTGCAACGAACAGGGCGCAACACATGGGTGCTTTTCTTCGGTCTTTATACAACGGCAGAGGGAAGCACATACGAGTATCGCCATACATTCAACCGCCGACCGACCCTTGACGAGATAAAGGCAGTCATCAACGCGCAACTCTCGGCAGACGCTGACGAGCGTAAGCGCAACGGCTTCCAGTGGGAAGGCGTGCCTGTCCGCTACGATGAGGAAGCAGAGCGCAACATAACCGGGCTGTCGGTCAAGATACCGCGACTGGGAGCCGCCATGTTCCCCCTCAAATTCAAACTGGGAGATTACCCTGACGGCTCTCCTGCTTTCCATTATTTCGCCGATGCCGAGGAATTTGAGAGTTTCACGGACGCTCTCATGATGTTCTCGCAGGAGTGCTACAATAAATCGTGGCAGGAGAAAGCCGCTATTGACTGGACTAAATTCGAGAACGCACTATGATGATAGCGGAACTTATATGCGTGACGATGTCATGCACCATCATGACGCTGTATCTCATAGCGTACCTTCTGAACGTAGGAGTGCCGACATCTATCAGCGAAACCTACTACAAGACGCAGAAAAAGTGGCTCTTCCCGACCTGCACGGCGACCGCCGGAACACTCGCCCTTGTGCCTCTGCTCAATGTCACGCCCGACAATTATCAGTTCGTGGCATTCTTCATAGTCGCCTCTATCTTATTTGTGGCGGCTGCTCCTGCTTTCCGCGAGGAACTGACGAACCACGTCCACAGCGGAGCCGCCATAATACTGGGGCTGTCAGCACTGGCATGGCTCATACTGACAAGCGGAGTGCCATACATAGCACTCACGGCAACGCTCATCGGCCTGGCAACAGACCGCAGGCACTTTGTCTTTTGGCTTGAAGCCGGACTACTATACAACCTATACGCATCACTGATTCTGATACTCTCATATCGTTAAAAGCAGACACGGCGCAGGAGCAATCTTGCGCCGTCCTTGTGTCGCGTCACAAAAGTTAAAGCGTGGCAGGGATAGTATATGGGTAACTTTGCGCCGAACCAAAACGATAAATCATCATGGAATCAATCTTATCATTAGAGAAAGGATACTTCTTCATCGGGGTGTTTTTCGCCGTGTCGCTCTTGGTAATCATGGCCATAATGCTTGACCTATGGGACGGAGTATACACAGCGAAACGAACTGGGCAACGGGTTCACTCCCATAAGTTGCGAGTAACCATCGCCAAAGTAAGCGAGTACTGGCGATTTTTGCTGATAGGCTTTTTGGCAGACTGCCTCGGCTTCCTGTTCAGTTTTTATTTCCTGCCGTTCATGGCATTGCTTTTCGGCATGGGCCTGATTGTCGTAGAGATAATCAGTATGTTTGAACACGCCAAACGCAGGAAAAGCCATCTTATTGATTTGCCCGAAATTATAGATGGCATCATCGCAGCAACATCAAAAAAAGATGCAGAAAAGATTATCGGTGTAATCTCTACCAAAAGCGAAGTATCACCTCATCACTAATTAGATATGATAGTTCTTATTGACAATGGACACGGGAGCGACACCCCCGGCAAGTGTAGCCCCGACAGAAAACTCAAAGAGTATCTCAAGAGCCGCGAGATAGCACGCCGATTGGTAAAGACATTGAACAGCCGCATGGTCAATGCCAAAACACCGATAGAGGCGCATCTGCTCGTTGAGGAGGATAAAGACATAAGCCTGCCCGAAAGGTGCCGCAGAGCCAATGCCTACTGCGACAAATACGGCAAGGAGAATGTTCTGCTCGTTTCCATCCACTGCAACGCCGCAGGCGCGGACGGCAAGTGGAAGAGCGCAGGCGGTTGGTGTGTCTATACCTCGCCGGGCAGGACTAAGGCTGACGACCTCGCCACCGAGATTTGGAAAGCCGCTGACGAGGGGCTGAAAGACTACAAAGAGCGTTTCCCATTCTTGCAGGCGCAGGGCGCATACGACAGCAGACAGAAGCCCATGAGGGCAGACTGGAGTGACGGTGACCCAGACTATGAGGCGCGGTTCTACATCCTCGTCCACACCAAATGCCCGGCTGTGCTGACCGAATCGCTCTTCCAAGACAACAAGGCAGACTGCGACTTCCTGCTCTCGGAAGAGGGGACAAAGGCAATCGTGGAACTCCATGCCAACGGAATCATCAACTACATCAAAAACCACAAGAAATGAGAAGCGACACACCACGCAAAATAATTCGCAAGGTCAAGGACATCCTTGCCATAGTGCTTGTAATTGTCGCTTGCATGGCGGCAGGCGCGTATCTCCACAAGTGCCAGTCACCGCCCGGCGACAACATCCCAGGCCGAGAGGCAATCGAAACCGACACCATCACGATATATGACACCATTCCCTACATCGAGCCTGCGCCTGTCCACTCACAGCAGGTAGGCTCTAAAAAGGTTACAATCCCCACGTCATACATTGACCGAGGGATTGAGAACCTGCCCGACATCAGAGCGGACACCGCCGAACTGACAAGCGCAGACGTTGAAGTGACAACACCCGACAGCCTGACATTACAGCTGCCAATCACGCAGAACGTCTATGAGGGAGAGGACTACAAGGCATACGTCAGCGGTGTTTATCCGAGCCTTGACAGCCTGTTCGTATATCCCCGGCGCGAGATAGTGACTATAAAGAAGCCTCCCAAGCGGTGGCACATAGGGCCGACAGTCGGCTTCGGCTATACGCCACACGGCTTTGAGCCGTTCATCGGAATCAGTCTGACCTATTCAATCATTGATTTATAATGGAAACAATCACCATACAGATATTTCAAGACGATGTATACGAAGAGGTGGCCAAGGCGACCGACTACACAGGGTCTAAACTGATAGACGGCGACGAGGGCGCACGCGACCGCATCCTTGCGGCCGATGATGACCTCGCGGAATTGAGCAGGTTTTGGGAAGAGTCTGTGTCCGCCACCAACGAGAACCTAAAGGAAATGCTGGTGTCGGGTAGGACAAAACTCATCAGCACCATTGCTATAATTGACCCGACACCCACACCACCGGTCATATCAACGCAGTCTGAAAACGCAAATGCTTTACCCCCAGTTCTCCCCCCGGTAACATTAGGCAGGACCGGTTACGAAGCCGTCATAGAGGTCAGCAAGTCGTTTGACAAGGTGCTGACCGCAAGCGTCCAGTCAACCCTGCGCAGTTTCTTCATTGCCTCGATCATCGGGCAATGGTTCAAATTCGCAAACAAAGGCGAGGCAAAGGACTACTTCACGCAGGCGGCCGACATGATGGAAACCGCCGAGAGGTTACTCTACAGCCGCCGAAAGCCGACACGCCCCACCGACTAATCAACATTTAATAACTACGAACTATGCCAAACCCCACTTTAGGCGCAAAGAAACCAGTCACAGCCACAATCAAAATCTCGTGGCTGCTTTATGACATCATGAATGAAACGTTCCTGCGCGGACGTACCATTCAGAACAAAGACAACCACAAAGAGGTTGCAAGTATGTTCGCCTCGGAGGACGAGGAAAACCGCGAGAAGATACTCCGCTCAGTCAAGAGAGCCTTTGCGGAGGTTCAGACCGAACTGGGCGAGTATCTCAACGAGAACGGCACAACGACCGACAACAGTCACTATGACGGAAGCCATGACCTTGTGCTGAATCTCACCATGCCGAGCAACTTCAACGAAGCCGCGACAACCGGCGTAGGCGAAGCCGTCCACGCATATCTCGCCAACACCGCTATCGCCGACTGGTACATGGTTACCAACAAGGCAGACGCGGAGCAATACTACGCCCTTGCAAACAAGAACATGGAGTTAATCCGTCAGACCGTGAGCAAGCGTAGCCGCCCGGCACGTCCCACCAACTAATCCCAGGTTCCATGAGTTGCTTTTTGGAAGAAAAGGACGGCAGGCTCAACGCCGTGTTAGGGTTCAAGCGCGACCAACTGCTGTATGACATAAAGAACTATGCCTTTATAGAGGGTAGCGTCATGGACACGGAAAGCAACCACAACCGCCACATGGTGCAGGATGTGGGCGAGGACGGAAACGTGGACCGTGTGACGCGAGTGCTGAATCTGACCGTGTGCAAATGCAGGGAACTCCTTTATCCCTACACCAAGAACGACCTGCACCGCACGGAACTGAACGACAACCTGCGTGAGCCGCCTGTCTATGGGATAGTGTTGAGCGTACCGCTCGACTTCTCGCAGACCACACTCTACCTGCTTGAGAACCTCATCCACGAATACCTTGTCTGCAAGGCTGTGGCCGACTGGCTGACTATTACCAACACCGCAAAGGCGCAGGTATGGGAAGCCAAAGCCGAGGACGCGGAGAGCGAGATACGGATAAACCTGCACAACAGGATAGCAAAGGCACGCAGACGTATGCACCCTTTTTAATGTTGCCATATCAAAGCGAAAGGCCGCTGTGCATCACGCATGGCGGCCTTTCTCGTCTTACAATAGATATTGAATTAGTACATGAGTTATCTCGGTTGATTGGTGAGGCGCGGAGTGAACTGCACAGACGCGCCATAGATACTTTCATCAGCATCGAGCGTGGCGACACCTGCAATGCGGAAATACTTGTAGGGCGTGCCACGGAAGCCGCGCAGGTAGTGGTCTTTGCTTGACCATATCAGATACCAGTTGACTAAATCGCGTGAGCCGTAGAGTGCGGTTGCCACATTGCCCTTTCGGAAGAATCCGCGCTGAATGATGCTGTCAATGGTCTTGTGGATATTGACGGTATCAAGGTTGAGCGGACGTGTAACGTACAGACATTTGACCTGCGTTTCGTCCGATTCCGAAAAGTTCACTATGTTATTCTCCTTGTCAACGGCAAGAGCCTCCGGGTAGGAGTTGAGGTGTGAGGCGATGTTTGAGAACGTCATGCCCCATAGTTTAGACTTCAACGAGAACACATAGGCATAGGTTATATTCGGAGCATAGACGATGACGCGCTGATGCACATAATCGTAAATCATTCGGCATTGCTTAAGGAACTCCGTAAACGGTAGTGTCGGCAGGCACTTGTCGGTAACCGGGTCATGCCCCAACATATCGTGCAGTTTGTCAAAGCCGGGCAGGTCAAGGGCATTAAACGGATACTCAGAATTTATGCTTTCTGAAATACATTGTGTCTGCGAACCCGAAATCAACATTATGCCTCGATCCGTGGGGAACAGCACCGCATTATCCAGTTGAGTTATTCCATCAGCGTTGATGCAGACATCGCGCGTGATAGGCTGACGCGCCGTATATGTGCCAGTCGCCGACACTTCCAACGCCCAAACTCCCTCGGACGTGAAAGCATAGAGGGGGAACTGTCCGAACTGACCCTCGGAGAGAGCCTTTGCCGCCGAGCAGATGCCCTTTATTTCCCCAGTACCGACTGTGTTGATGCCGAGAAGCGGAAACACAAAAGGATTGTTGACCTCGGACGTGTAAATCTTATTAGGGATTTCTATCGTGCGGTCGGCGTTGGAACTTGCCGAGGGCATATTGCCGTTCATACTCGGATTCTCCCAACCTGCGAAATAGAACGAGCCGTTGAGGAATCCGTGTTGCTCCAGTTGAACCTCATAGTACATGGGCACACCGTACCATGACACAATCACCGCCTTATATGCGTTCACATTCGGATAGTAGAGGTACAGGAACGGGGCCTTATAACGGGACATGGCACAACTTTCACCCTGCACAACAATATCCTTGCCGTCCTGCTTGATGAAGAAGTAAACGCTCACGCCTGCGGTGTTGTCGAAAAAGTCCGATGGCGTATCTGTCCAGTTGCCGATATATCCATCGGTGTGTGTCATCAATGCCCCGGCATTGTATTCCGCATACAGACGCTTCGATATGTTGCTGAGGTTAAGGCGTGAGTTGTAGGTGAAGCAATAGCGCGGAATCAGAGTATCGTGGCTGTCGTAGTCATCCGTCATTACCTCGCGTGTCACCAACGACTGAAGATAATCTTCCTCTACATTGAGTGCCGTGCGCGTGGTCGTAAGCTGCTCTACCTTGATACTCTCAAGCAGGTAGAACTGCGCGGTGGAGCGAATATCCTCTTTGACCGCATCGACACTACGGCGCGGAATCATCAAGCGGCCCATCGGATATGTGAGGTTGGTCGGGTCGAATGTGAAAGCGTAGAGTTTGTTGAATGTGTGACGCTGATAGCGTAACGGATATGTGGAGGTAGATACGGCCTGATTGGTATGCTTGCAGACGCAATAGGAGTTATAGCCCTCGGAGTTGGCGAATTTGGTACACTTGCCGTTTTGGTCGTAGGTGTATATGGGCTTGGAGATAAAGACATCGACCGAGCGGACAATATCTTTCCAGTTGTTGAGCATATCAAGCCGTGACTGGAGAATGACGGCGTAGTCAAGCGTATGCACCATAGCGCAGACACGGAGTTGCGCATCGGTGTATTTACCCTTACCAGTAATGTGCGACCAAAAGACCTGCGGAGCGAGGTCGGAGGAAGCAATCATGAGAACCGGAGAAGAGTGCATTGTGAGAGAGCCGTCATACAGACGATAGGCATAGCGGACGAAGAAAGGGAATATGAACTTTCCCTTGTTGGTTGACTCGTCAGCGATGAACTTATTGATGTGCGCCAACACTTGGTCGGTTATGCGTGTCTTGTTGTTGTCGGTAAACTCGTTCCAAATGTCGCCCTCTTTGATGGAATCAAAGGATATTGAGAACTCATCGGTACGCACCATCTTCCCCTGCAATCCAAACGAGATAGGGCATTCGGGAATCTTGTTGCCCAGATAGAGATACCCGGTGGTGCCTCCTTTCCAAAGGTAGTATTGCATACCGTCATCAGTAAGGAATATGAGCGTGTTGCCTACCGATGTGACCTTGATGTATTTTGAGATCGAGCCGATTGTTGTCAGCGTGTCGGGTGCTGACTTATCGTACCAACTGAACGAATTGCCGTTGCGGACAATGTAATGTGTGTAGCCCGAATTCTTGTGGATATAAACGCAGTTGCCGATTGTGTCCGAAGCCTGCCCCCCGACTTTCGGAGGCAGGACTGGTTTAAGCGCACCATCTTCCGGCACAAGATTTATGGCTACGGCAAGGTCGCCGTCCTGACATTCATAGTCGGACGGCTGTGCGGAGTAGCCATTGTATTTTACATCTTTGTTCATAGTAGCGGATGCAGAGTTATGATTGGAACATAGGTAGTGCTGTCGCGCTCGAATGCCTGGCCGACCATGTAGGCGACCTTGTCAGCCTTGACACCTACGGAATCAAGCAGGGAACGGCATAGGCGCACGCAACTGGCGCAGTAGTTACCGCTCCCTTTCTTTGTGGGCCAGCACTGCGCCTCAAACCGTCCGATGCCGTTTGTGATATGGACGGCGTGCAGGTAATACTCGCCGTTACTGACGGCTATGTTGATTGCATCACCGGGACGCAGGGCGAGGACACGCGCCACCCTTGCCGTAATGCGGATAGTACCTCTCTTGCGGCTGAAAGAGATGTCGGGTCGGCGATTATGTTCCAACAGTTTAATCATGGAGCAAAGATATTGGGAATTAGTTGTTATGATGTTTTAAGTTTAGAAAAGCGACAACTGCGCCGGGGTTTCACGGCTATGAGCAATCGGAGAGCCGCTTCCCCTTGCCGTTTCGCAGAACATCTTTCGGAAGATGTGGAAGAGGCAGGCGACCACGATAGAATTGCCTGCAAGTTTATAGAGCTGCGAATTGGATATTCCTGTGGACAGCAGTCGGTCGATATAGTGTTCGGGTACGTCCATCAAGCGGAAGCACTCGCGCGGAGTGAGTTTGCGAATCCAGTACTCAATGAGGGCAAAGTGATTGTCCTGCCACTTTGAGGTGGTGAGAGCCGGGCAAATATCGAATACACCGCCTTTGGCATATCCGTGACCGCGCTGTATAATCTTGACTTCACGTTGACCGCCCTCGTTGCAGTTGAGGCAGGGGGCGATGCCCTCAACGGAATAGACGCGCCCACGATGAGGGTTCTTGTAAGCGGAATCCTCTATGAGGTTGCCGACCTGTATGACACGCGCCTCGGCTACCATGCTGTCCTTTTGGACGGACGTGAGAGCGTTGGCAACATCCGAACCAAGTTCGATCTGCTGTGAATTTCGCCCCGATGCATCGGGGCGGCCGCGCATGGCGCAGCCGCGAGGGTCGGATATGAGATAATGCCCAGTAGCATTTACTCGAGCCAGTATCGTGCCTGCTATGTCGGGGTCAACACGTTGGTTGTAGCAGTCAATCCACAACGTCTGCTCCGGGTCAATCTTGCCGTCGGCAATCATGGCGTTGAGGCGGCTGTTGCCGTAGGTCGGCACTTTGATGTAGGTATCATATTCGCGGCTCCCTTCTTTGGTCTTGATAGCACCGCTTATGCCCTCGCCAGTCTGAAAGTTCGTCTTGAATCCGCAACCCTCGGACTGCTTGCGTTCGTTGTGCTTTATCAAGGCTTGAATCTGCTCCTGCTGTAACCAGTATTTCTCGTCAACCTCATCTTCAAGGACGTGCTTCAGTCGGCGCGTCAGTTCAAAGGGAGCCGGGAAATAGAACGGAGTATGTTCGCCGAGGAACGACACCATGAACACGCGCTCACGGTTCTGCGGCACGCCGTAGTCCTTTGCGTTGAGGACGGCATAGTAGTTGGTGTAACCGTGCTTTATCAGCCACTCACGCCACCTGCGGAAGTCATCGCTGAATTTCTTTTGCGTGGCGAGTGCCTTTACATTCTCCATGAGCAGGAACTGGGGATGCTTTGTTTCAATGGCATCGGCACAGGCCCACAAGCAGGACGAGCGTGTTCCGCTACCCTCGGTGAAGCCACGCTGTTTGCCTGCCGAAGAAATGTCTTGACAGGGGAACGAATATGTAAGCAGGTCAAAATCGGCTGTCTGCGTCCAGTCAATCTTGGTTATGTCGCCGTGGTTGGGAATGATATTCCCGTGAAGTGTACGATATGCCTTGATAGCGTTCTTGTCAATCTCCGAAATTCCGACAGTGTCAAACTGGAAATCGGGGAACGCTTGGGCAAGCAGCTCAAGGGCGATAGACTGAGAGCCGTAGCCTGCAAAGGCTTCAAAGACGCGGAGTTTCATTGAATTGTTCATGAAATTTCTTTATGGCGTTGCTAATCCGGGCATAAAATGCCTCGTACTCATCCGCCGAAAAATGGAACATAACATCAGGAGCAAAGAAGAAATCACAACCATTACCAAAGGGGTCGAACATTACATCAAGTTCATACCATAGCCCATATTCCTCAACGTGGTTAACTAAAACATCCATGCATTCAGAACGGCTAAGTCCTTCATAATTATTTCCACAAGCATCTACATAGGGGCTATAGTGCAACTTTGGACGCATATCAACCTCTATCAACATTTTTTGAAATGCCATGTATTCTTTTATCGCTTGCTCGTTACACGCGGCTTTGTAAAAGCCACATACATCACCATTGGCTGTGACCTCTCTGTGCATTTCACTGCATTGCGCCGATGAAGTGTTGCCTGCTTCCCATTGGAAGTTACGGCAGAAGCCGCAGGCAGGATATTTGAAATCTGTATTGCTCATTGGAGATAGGTTTGGCATTTGAAGCCTTTGCGTGGAGAGAACTCTGCAAAGGTGCATGATTTGAATATCATTGGTTTGTTGACATACTGGGCGAGGTCTTTTTCATACTGCGAGGGCGTGCGCTTGTTTTCAAAGTCGCGGTATGGCATGACGTATGGTTTGATACCAAAGGAGCGGAGCGTTTCAATCCTAAACATATCCTTGCCCTATGGTGGAGTTGAAGCCGACAAGTACATAGCACATGATTTTGTATGGCTTTAAGTAGCGTGTGACCTCGCGTAGTTTCTCGGTAAGGTCAATGGCAGGCAAGTCCCATGCGATATGTATGTTCCGGCGCAGACGCAGTTTGTTGAGCCAATATGCCTGCTCTTCGTTCATGATTCTTATGTCCACGCCGTGGAGGTTTACTTTCTGCCCGGCTTTGATGAGGTAATCAATCGCGCTCTTCCATTCGGGATTGGCGAAGAAATTATTGTCAAGCACCTCTATCCATTTTCCATTGGGGTTGAGTTGGACCGGTTCAACAGGACGAATCATGCCCTCTTTGTCATGGACGAGGCAGAACGGACAATGCCGTATGCAACCGCGAGAAAAGAATTGGATCGAGAAAGGATACTGGGGATAGATTGAATAGTCCATTGCCGTGGATTGCTCAATCTCTTCGGGCAATCGGCTGTGAATATCATAGCCAGTACCACCTTTGACAACTTCACATTGCCAGTCGGTTTGTTCATCGGGAGTGAACGTGAATATCTTGGACTGATATACGCGGTCATAGTTGCCGAACATGGGCAACGCTATCTCCACATTGTCGCCTTGCGACTTGTGCCACGCTGATATTTTCATGAGTGCGAAGTTGGGGAAGTTATGCCCATCAACGTCAACTATACCTATGTTCATATCAATGGATTGTATTTAGATTCGACTTGGCCTGCAGCATCCCATGTCGGATGTCTATGCCCATAGATTAACTTACACATATTCCGGGCATAGAATCCTGCCCGATGACATTCGGAATTGAAATCCTCGTCAAGCGTTCCTTCCATCGCATAAAGAGTTTCGAGGTATTCTCTTATCTCGTCCGCCTCTTTTATTGTTAGCGATATTCGATTGCCGTCTTTCTTCATGTGATAATGAATTGAATACTGAAATAAAACTCACGGCAGAGCCGGACCGGCCTGCACGTATTGCCGAGGCTCTTCGCCGTAGGGAATGAAGATGACACGTTGTTTGGTGTCAGCCTCAATCCCTTTACGGCGCAGCTTATAGAGCAGGTTGGCACGGCGTTTGGGGAATCTCATAAGCTTGATAACGGTTTACCGATGCGCTGCGCTGAATGAGAGAGCCATCAGCGACCAGTGAATCGAGTGCCTGGCCGAGCAATAAGTTGACCTCATTGCGCAGAGCGTAGTCCGGCGAGATGTGGCTGCTCCTCTTGTTGGCGATAATCTCCTTGACAAGAACGAGTGCGAGTTGTTTTGCGATAGTCATGGCTATTTAGATGTGTGGAGGGTTTCACGTTTGAGTATGAGGTAAGCTGCGAAACTATCTTCGCCTGCGCAGGTTGCTATTTCCCAACCATCAGCACCCAGCTTGCAGAGTTCGGCGATGCACTCGTCCATTTTGCTGTATGAGTAGCGGTAGCGCATATACTCGCAGGTTATGTGATAATCTCCGTGCCTTTTGCGCTCAATGCGATTGATGATAATAGTGATTATTACTGCCGAAATGATTAAGGAAGCGAAGTTTACAAGTAATTCAATCATTGTTATCTCCTTTCTCAAGTCTATCGCTTAATGCCTTGACTTGCTTTTTAAGGTTACGAATGTGATTCTTCAGCACGCGCATAGCCGCGTTGTAACTGATGTTGTAAACTCTTGCACCTCGTTTTGAGAACTTGCCACTCTCAAAGTAGGGAATATCAATTGAGATACTACCATAGGTGTTATAGTTTTTGTCTATGATGTCGGGGACTTTTTCGCCCTGCTGTTTCACAAACTCTTCCAAGTCTGATATTATGGTCTGAGTTGTTTCTATCTGCGAGTGGAGGTTATACAGCAGGCGTGCATCTTCTTTACTTATCATTTTTACCTCCTTTCAGAATTGTCATGACTTCGGCGATGCCTTGCTATTTGGTTACACGATGCCACCCCTTATATCCCTTGCGCCACTGCACAGGAAGCAGACGTTTGGCGGCTGCATATATCTGCTTACCAGTGTAAGGCATATCGAAGCGTTCCCAGCCGGAATACTCTCCAACTGCCTTAAAGATTTTTAGTGCGATTCTTACTCTCATATTAGTTCTCCTAATTTTATGATGAATACTTCTTCTTTGGGTGCGCCCCAGTCGGGATTACCGACACCTATGTGCATACTCTTAATTTCAAAGAGCATTGTTGTTGATGTATAGCCTCTATGTAAGCGGACATGGGTGTATTCCTGCCACACTTGGTTCGTTGGAAGCGATGCAAGATACCTCAATGCTCCCTCTCGTCCAGTGTCAATACGGAGGAATCGTTTTACCCAATGGTCAGAGAGTGCGCGGTATTCTTCCGGCTTTTCGCCGGACTCTTCCATGTCGTACCACTTATGCTTTACAACTAAATCAAGGATTTTCATTTCTCGTTGAGTTTATCGAGGAGTTCCTCGGCTTCACGTTTGGCAAACTCCTTGTCATCGGCAAAGGGGAATTGCTTGATGAGGCAGTAACAGCAGGTGTCAATGTGTTCGCCTGCGTAGGAAGATACGCGCACATAGACTTTCATGTTGACGTTGTAGGCGTTTGCATCCTCTTCAATCTCATAGTAGCGGTCGTACTTTGAGGAATCGGCAATGCGATCGAGGCGATGGTTGAGTTTCTTGACCTCGGCTTTGAGTTTCTTGTTGTAGTTGTCGCGCCGGGTACTGATGACTGCAGAGCGACCCAGCAGGAACGCACAAACGACCGTGAGGCAGATTGATAGTGGTGTTACGATTGTCATTTTGATTTTTGTTTAATTGTTATTTGAATGTCCATAGTGATGTTGTCAACCTTCTGCAGGAGCGAGAGTACCGACTGAACCATGTCGGACAGGCCGAGGCGTTGAGCCTCTTCGCGGTCGATACCTTTCATCCACCAGTAGGCGCGTTCAGCATTGTGGTTGGCTTCCTGAGCGTGGGTTACGATAACTTCTTCAGTAGGTGTCATGGCTATCTACGGCTTGAACCGGTCATTTCGATTATGTTGTATGACTTGAACCTATCGACCGTGCGCCCGTAGGCATCGGAGAATTCTTTGGCGAGGGCCTGCACGGATAGATTGGTGGTAAGATGACCCCGGCAGGAGAACTGCGTCCATATCTCATAGCGTGCATGGATAAACTCGCTTACCAGTTGCTTGGTGTTCTGGCCGAAGAAAGTCTGTGTCTGCAATCCGACATCGTTGAGGCAAACATTGGAGGGGCGACAGCCGTCAAAGGTGTTATCCTCTTTTGTTCCGGAGCGGTCATTGTAGGTGTATCGGTTGAGGTTGTTGTTGATGGTATAGTAGTTCACCATTTCCGTAACCGACACGTTGAAAAAGAAGTTGGGGTTCTTTGTCCTGCGCAGGTACTCGGAGAAGAGCTGCATGAGGAATGTTTTGCCGACTCCCTTTTCACCGCGCACAAGCAGGGGCTTGGCAAGTTTGTAGCGTTTGTCGGGAAACACCTGCTCTGCGAGGGCGCAGTTGTTGAAGTAATACAGCATGAAGAGTATTATCTGCTTGTTGTGGTCATCGACCACGAACTTGCGCCGTTGAGGTGCAAGAACGATGTCCTCGGCTACCTGATGCAGGAAGTTCCAGTGCCATTTGAATATGTCGGGGTCGGACAGGTCGGGGAAAGACTGGGCAGCCCTGCGCACATCAAGCTGCACCTGCTTGATTGCATTGTCAATCTTCATCTGCTCGTCACGCAGAGCGTCCCTGCGCCGTTTCTCGTAGACCTGCGCAATCATTTCGGGTGTCAGTCCAGTTGTATTTTCTGTTATGTAACTCATGGTTATTGTTCGTCATAGTCCACGCCACCGAAAGAATCACCCCTATCCGGGAAAGGAACTGCATCATCTTCGGGCGCAGGGGTTGATGTTTGTTGGTGAGCGTATGCTTTGGACATCCAGTATCGCAGATGGCTCTGACAGTCCACGAAACTATCATGATGCTCCTTGCCCTTGCGTGTCTTATCTTCGTTACAGCGATCGAGGAAACGAGAGAGGCGTTTTTCATACTCTTCCGCAGTGATGTTGAAATCCTCGCAGATAGTTTTGCGCCATTTCTCATCAGACCTCATCTGCTCCACCTCCTGCTCATAGGTAAGGGTGTAGGCAGGTTCGGCTGTGGCGGTCTGCTTCTTGGCTCGGCTCTTGCGACCGCCTTTCTTGCCATTCTCAAACCGAGCGGTGTTCACGTCAATGTTAGGCTTAATCAGCGTGAACATACCTTTGGCAACCTCGGAAAGATTCTTCGGCAGTTTCCCGAACAAAGCATACTCGCAGATGGCTGGATATATTTCAGCCTGCACGTCAGTGGGCATACATTTGATAGCCTCATAGAAGCTGCGGTAGAATATGAAACTCTCACGGTCCATAGTTCAGACTTCCTTTATGCGGATGCCATGCAGATATAGCATTAGTTTCCGCTTGATTATATATTCCTTTGTGCGAACTCCTTTCGTGTCCTCAACTATGGTCTGCCCGGTTTCGTTGTCGGTATAGACAAAGTCGGCAATGTACTTGCAGGCTTTCTCAAGGCAGACGCGGACCGGTTTACCTTTGAGGTCGGTGCCGCACTCGCCATACTGGGCAGGGATAAGTTCATAGGACACCTGCTCACAGAGATTGGAGATGACACCTGCGCGTTGCCACAACTTGAGTTGGTTGGAGCGGTCATGCTCCTTTTGAGAGGCATGACCGCCGACACGTTGTGCGCCGTACTTGTTCTTTTTGGCAGGGGCAGAGAGCGCAGAGAGTGCATCTTTCTTAACCTCATATCCGAGCCGGGCAAGCATAGCCACTCTGTTAGCACGCTTAGCCATTGTCGTTTGGTTTAGGCTTGTTACCCTTTTGGGGAATCTCGATCGTGGCAGACTTGACTGTCCTGCCATCGCAGGCAGTCATGGTGACACTCTCAACACCGCCCTCGGCGCAGGCATCTACGAACTTCTTGACGTGACGCTGAACTTTGGGGTCACGCAACATCTTGTCGGCTTCCCTTTCGGCTTCCGAGGCAAGGTTGGCGCGGTACACATCGACCAACTTTGTTTCGTTGATAGCCTCAATCTCATAGTCGGCCATCGTACCTTTCATGCCGTCAATGAAATTGTCGTATGCCTCTTTGAAACTGGAAGCCTGCACGAGGATGTAGGTTGCCGTCCGCTTTTCGGTAGCGGTCTTTTCGTCAAGGGTGATGAAATTGACCTTAACCTTGTAGAAGCGGTCGCCGGACGCATCCCAAAAGATTTCCGAGATTTTGGTAGTGACTACCGATGAAATGCGGAAGTCGCCTCCGCTGATAAAGGGCGTGAGTTCCTCAGTTACCCTTGCCTCTGCTTCGGTGCAGGACAGCGCGTCAACGAGATAGGGTTCGGTTACTTTCTTTACCGAGCCGTTCTCCATCATCTTGTCGTAACGCGCTCTGACTTCAATCCACTGTGCCATTGTTGAGTTGTTCTTTGAGTTCTTTACTGATTCTGATTCTCACGGTGCGGTGTGCAGGAACGACAATCGGCTCTTTGGTCTTGAAGTGAACCGCGTTGCGCTCCTCGCGCTGTACTACGGAGAGAGTTCCGAAGCCGCGCAGGGTTACTTCCTCGCCCTTGGCGAGTGCTTCCTTGATGACACGGATTATTCCGTCCACCGCCTTTACTGCTGTCGAAAGGTGCAGTTTCTCTGATACCGACACCTCTCTTGCCAAATCATTTTTTGTCATTGAGTTTGGATTTTAATTTGGTTGTTAACTGGTTTATCATGTACGCCCGGCACTTGCATTTCTGCATGGGGAGCGCGTCATATAGTTTCGCAGCCTCATCGAGGTAGGAAATGACCTTTTGCAGGTCGGTCTTGCAGACATCAGCCATCGGGGTCGGAATTCAGGAACAGGTCTGCCAGTTGGTCGAAATACATCTCATCGGTCGGAATGTCATCGTCAGTACCCATTATCTGGTTGGCGATTGATTTCTTCTTATGGATGATGTCGTAGAGGGTTCGGTCGATAGTGTGACGGCCGATTAGATAGTAGCAGGTGACATTATCCTTTTGCCCTATGCGGTGCGCACGGTCCTCGCACTGGCAACAGTCGGCATACGTCCACGGAAATTCCACGAATGCCACGTTGGAGGAAGCCGTGAGGGTAAGACCGACACCTGCGGCCTTGATGGAGCAGATTATCAGTTGCGCCTTTCCCGACTGGAACGCATCAACAGCCGCCTGTTTCATCATCATGGAATCGCGCCCGGTGACGCTGACCGCTTTCGGGAAAGCCTTTTTCAACTCGTCCACAATCTCATGCAGGGAACAGAAGAGTATGAGGGGCTTGCCATTGGCAAGGAACGTCTTGACAAAGTCAACCGCCTGCCTGACCTTTCCCTTTGACGAGAGGGCGCGTAGGGTCATGAACTTCACCAACGCTTCCATGCGCATCTTACGGCGTATCTCGTAGTCCTCGCATTTGGCATAGGTACGCAGGTACTCTGCCAAGTCCTCGGCCGCCAGTGCGTACTCCTCACGATTGGATATGTCAACATAGAGGTCTGTCCGTGTCTTGTCGGGGAGCTGCGTCAGCACTTTTGCTTTCTCTCTGCGAATCATGCACCGCGAGTAGAGTTCTGCCGAAAGGCGGTCAAGATTGCGAGGCTCGTCATCATCATCTTTGCCCCGGCGTTCTTTGGTGATTTCTCCACCGCCGTAGTCGGCGAGGAATTTAGATCTACCGCCGAACTCTGCCAATCGCCCCATGATTGAGAGCTGCGCAATGAGGTCGGCAGGGCGATTGACAACAGGCGTACCCGAAAGGAGTATGCGCCACTGCTTGCCCTCGACTATGCCACGCGCAAAGATTGTCTGCTGTGCCGAGGGGTCTTTGACCCTATGGCTCTCGTCAATGATTACCGACTTGAAGATTTGGATGTCCGGGCAGAACACCACGTCTTTGAGGCGGAACGATTGACCCTTGCGTGCGTGAATATCCCAAACAAAGAACTTGCGCAGGCTTTCGTAGTTGACGATGGCGACCTGTTGCATACCCATCCGCAGGAGATAGGGCCATGTGGTAGCCACGGAGTTGTCAAGCACCAGTGCTTTCTTGTCGGTGAATTTCTCAAACTCACGTTGCCAGTTGATTTTGAGCGAGGACGGACAGATAACCAAGCAGGGGTAGGCGTTGGCTGTGTCAACCACGCCTATGCTTTGGAGCGTCTTGCCCAGTCCCGGCTCATCGCCGATGAGGAAGCGTTTCCACTTCAGTCCTGCCTCGATACCCTCTTTTTGGTAAGGGTACGGCTCAACCTTGAGTTTATGCTGAAGATTGCTCATAAGGTGAAAGCCCAGTATTTGAAAGCGAGGTCTTCATACTTTTCGCGTCCGCGATTGTAGATGGCATCGCCTCGGTTGATGAATAACTTGAAGATGTTGCAGTTCTTCTTGCTGATGGCATAGATGAAATCCTTGTTGGACTTGGCTATGTCCATGTACCATGCGCGGCTCCTATCCCAGTCGAAGAAGTCAACGGCATCCTCAAACTCCCTTTGGGTTGATGCTGCGCAGGTCTTGAGGTCACCGCCGAAGTGTGCGGCATCCAACCACCAGTCCCACTTACAGCGAGTGTCAAGCGTGAAGTGGAAGCCGCCGTTCTCAAACTCCTGCGCCTTGTTGACCATGAACCGCTGTGTGTCGGCAAGTTCAAGGACTTTGGCGAGGAATGGGTCACGGCGTGCCTCGGCGCGGAGGGCGCGTTGCATTTCGCGTGCATGGAGAAACTCGTCCTCGTCAACCGGTTCGCCATCAATCGTCATGCGCAGGAAATCCACACGCGAGGGTTCGGTGATGATAGCGTCCACGATAGACCCGAAGCGGAAAGCCGCCTCGCGGTCACCGAACATCGGGCGAGGGTGCAGGAGTTCTTTCAAGGCAGTGAGGTCGGAGTTGCTGACCTCACTGCGCTGATAGTATGCATCGGGATTGTTCATGCTCACTTTGCTTTAACCTCGTCCTCGTAGCGCACGAAAGGCGAACTGATGAGTTCGGGGTTGTCCTTGTCGTTGGCAAGTTTCTCGCAGAAGGTAATCTGCTTCTTGAAAATCTTGCTGAGTTCTTCCATTGAGAGGAAGCGGCCCTCTTTCGACCACCACATTGATACCACGGCGAGGATGCCGTCGGGGGTGTCGGTGACAACGCGCTTGCGGACGGCGGTCTTAGGCTGATAGCCTACCGGGGTAGCAACGGCGGCCTGGCCGAAAAGTCCGTCCATTTCGGTAGCGGTCTGCTGTGCTTTCTTGGCGGCCTGCGCTTCCTCTTCCTTGCGCTTGCGCTCTTCGTCAAGACGGCGGGTTTCCGCAGCTTCGCGGGCCTCCAGTTCGGCTTTCATGCGTGCCTGCTCCTCGGCACTGGCTTTCGCCATGCGCTCCAGTTCACGCTTCTTTGAGGGCAGAGCGTCAGTAATGGTGTCGCGGTATTCCCCGATTTCGCTTGAGTACTGCGCCTTGAACTGCGTGGAGAGGCGGTTGAGGATAGACTGGCGAATCTTGATAGCCTCGCCATCGCTGATTTCAAACGGCTTGTGGGCGTAGGACTGGCAATGCTGAAACCACTCGTTGCCGAGGGTAGTCTTGAAGTTCTTGAGTTTCTCGCTGACCTCGTCAAAGTTCTCGATCGTGAGCGACTGGTTGAGGCTGGTGAGTTCGTTGATGGTGGAGGTGACGGTGCTGTCGAACTGACGGCGGTAGTCGTCCTCGGCTTCCTGCGTGTATCGGGCAATAGCCTGTTCGCGTTGCTGACGGCGCATTTCCTCTTGGCGTGCGCGTTCAGCCTCTTCACGCTTTTTGGCGGCATAGGCGTTGCGCTTCTGCTGAATCAGATAAGGCACGGTGTCCTTTTTGGTCGGGTCGATGGTGTTCTCCATGCCAGTGAACTCGGAGCGTATCTGGTCGAAGAGTTTTGTGAACGGCGCACGGCGTTCATTCATCGCCTTGAGAGTACGTTTCGCCTTGTCTATGTAGTCGGCACATCGTTTGTCCAGTTCATCGGTCATGCCGGAACGTTCTATCTCGTCAAGAAGATTCTTGCCGAAGTCTGCGCAACGCATGGATGAGAGCGAGTTGGTGTTGTAGGCGTTGGGTGCGCTTTGCACTATCATCTGCACGTTCTCTTCGCGCAGGATAGGCAGGTTGTTATTAGTTTCACTCATTGTACTTTGGTATTGTAAGGGTTATTAGAATACGTCATCGTTACCACCTGCGTTGTCGGCAGAGGCTTCGGGGTCGATTGTCACGCCGTTGGATGTGTCGGGGGCAGGGGCAAAGCCAGTGTCCTGCTTGGGCATGATTTCGCCAGTTGAGGTGTTGACGGAAGAGCCGTCCTCCAGTCCGTAGATGCCATCGCTGATTTCCATTTCTTCGACCTGCTGTGATTCCAGTTGGGTAGCACGGCCGACACGCGCTTTCGGGTATGACTTGAAAGCGTGCTTGATACACTTGGCGATGAGGAAGCCAGTATCAATCTTGAATGTGTTGTCCTGTCCGCGCTGTCCGTAGAGGGCGTTGGGCGCACCCTCAACCCATCGGCGGTTCTGATTATCCCATTTGCGGTTCTGACGTGCTGAGTAACCTGCGAGGCGGCTCCAGTCCTCGGGAAGCATGACAGCATAGTCAACCGAGCCGTCAGCGCGTGTAATCTTCATGAAGCAGGCTACGATGTTGCCCGATGTATGGGGCAGACGGCAGGTGTAGTTCACGAACTTGTTGCCGTTGCGCTCTCCGAACTCAAACTCATCCTCGGCATATACGATGACTGGGTTGTCGGCGTGGCGTATCTGGCCGACACGGGCGCGGTGCAGGAGTTCGCCGTAGCCGGAGATGGTGAGGACGCACTGGGTTTCGTATCTGTTTTTCTTGTTGCCCTGCTGATCGAGGTCGGAGTCAACGGCGATGGAGCGAGAGAGCAGGTATGCCTGCGCACGAGTTCCTGCGTCAAGGGAGAGACCCGATATAGCCACGTCAAGGAATGCCGTGAAGAGCGAGAATCGGGTGCAGCTCTTACGGATGTCCTCTTTCTCGGCGAGGATGCGGTTGAAGTTACGGCTTTCGCGCTCATAGGCGGCTTCGCCGGACACGCCAGTAGAGGGTGTCCACATGGCTTCGTAGATTTGGATGAACTTGTCGCGCACAAAATCATTCGTGGCGATGTCCTGCGGTTGCAGGTCGTTGATTTGCTCAACGGTAAGATTGATTTTGCTCATATTTTGAGAGATTAAAAATGTTTGTTGTCTCGTTGGTGGGAGAAGCAGGAGTCGAACCTGCGATGGCGTTTTACCGCACCAGTGCTTTCACCTACTGGTCACCTCGGCCGCTTGGTTGTATTCTCCCTTGATGACTACTTCGATGGGTCTAAGTAGTCCTGTTGTGTCCGTTGGAGCAGTCGCAGGTCTGCCGTACGGTATTCCAGTTTGCCAGGACGTTTGCATGGGGTGACTTTGCCCTGCCTGCGCCACCGCTCCACGTTTGCCCTGCCGAAAATCGCAAAAGCCTTGTTTTGGCTGATGTATTCGGGGTCGTCCTTGAATTGTTGGAGCAATACGGCTACCTCAGCGGCTACATCTTTCACGAATACGCCGTAGGGTACGCTCTTGTCGGCGAACTGGAGAAATGTCATTTGCCAACACGCTGTTTGTATTCTCGGAGTTCTGCCATTGAAGCCTTGAACAGCAGACGGTATCCGCTGACGTATCCTATTACGGCGAAGCAGAGGGCGCAGAATATCTGATTAGCTACAAGGCAACGAATGCCGTAACTAAATCCAAAAAGAATCACGAGTACTGAAAATGTGACCTGCGCGATGAGGTATATCTTTTCTATCTTGTGTAGCATGGCGGTGGGATTTAATAGGGTTCAACTCCTGCCTTGATGAAGGCGGCTTCCTCGTCCACGGAGCCGCACCAAGTATCGAGGTATTCATTGGTTGCTTGATAGGTGTTGTCGTTGCGGTCGTAGCCGTGGGCATCGCAAAAGGCGTTCCACGAGATTTCGGCGCGGAGGTCGTCAAGGGCAACCTTGTTGGTGGTGCAACCGGTCAGCAGGGCGGTTGCGAGTGCGAGGGTAAGAATGTACTTTTTCATATCTATTGTCGGTTTGATGTTACTTGATTATTAAATAGGGGTGGTATTTGAGCAGGAACTGGGTGAAGCGGTAGAGGCGGTTGACCCAGTCGCCGCGAGTGTCAATCAGATTGACTATGCGCTGTGCCTGCGCTCTCTTCTGCTCAGTGGTCTTCATCATTTTGCGTCTTTGTAGTTCTCCACATAGAGTTCGATTGTCTTGCTATCGGGGTCGAATAACCCTGCGCAGACCACAAATTCGGGAAGAGTGTGCCGAGCTGCGGTTATTACCTGTTTGGCGTTGTCGATGCTGACCACCGCCTCGCCCTCGTTGAAGAGGTCGCAGAGTGCGTAGAAAATTCCGTGCTTTGCCATAATTCAATTGTTTATTTCAATCGCGTGATGATTTGTACTCCGGCGCGTTGCGAAGTCTGAAAAAGGTAACCTTTGTCCTTTAACTCAGAGCAGGTCTTGATGACCGTTGCAGGTGCATATCCATCGGGGGCTATGCACGTTTCTCCGACATTCATTTCCTTGAGCGCATCGGCGAGTGAAGCGGTTTTGAGTTTTTTTAGTTCCATTTTTGTGGTAGCTTGATTACTTTTTAGTAAATTTGAATGCAAAGGTAATGCAATTGAATTGATTTACCAAAGCAATTTCCCAACATTGATAAACAATTAAGAATTTTTAACATATTGGCTTATGGCTGAAACTATCAATGACCGAATTGAAATGCTTGTCAATGAGCGTTTTGATGGTAATAAGGCTGCTTTTGCTAAATCAATAGGCTTACCACCTACTGGGATGTCGAGTTATTTGAGCAAGCAACGCCGTAGTAAACCGAGTGTGGACATGGTTACAAAAATTGTGGTCACCCTCGATGTTGATGCACGTTGGTTACTTACGGGAGAAGAATCGCCCAAAAAAGAGGTTCATACCGAGGGGGACTATTCTCCTGCCTCTGATAGCGGAGATGTTTCGGTGGTTGTCGGCGATGCTGTCCTTGCCGAGCGTGTGAAGTTGCTCCAGCAGTTGATTGAGGAAAAGGACGAGCGAATTGCAGAACTCAAAGAACGGATCGAGGAACTGAAAGGGAAATAATGACAGGCTTCAGTATCGCTGTTATAATTGTCGGTTTGCTTATATTTGCTGAACTATACTCAATTAGAGAAATTCTGAATAGACAGCATGATAAGTCAGAGTATGTTCAGACTGTTGAGAGCAAACTCAAATCCCTACAGATTGACTTGAACGAACAGAGCGAAGCACTCAACGAACTAATAGAAATGATTGAAGATAACAAGACGCTTCTATCTCCAAGAGATGTCGAAATCTTGAATCATTCCAAGTATGTTGCTATAAAAAACAAAAAGTCAGAGGTATGAATAAAAGCAACTACAACATATCGGACGAAGAAATGGCATCCCTTGTTGAGGCACTTGACAATATGCTTGACGAGGAAGAGCCGGACTTCTACGGCGAACTCAAGACGGCGGCATGGAACGTCCTGCATGAGAATCCCGGCATTGACATGGACGAATGGATTGACATCATTATGCGCCAGTATCCGACCGAGGTTGTGGACGCGATAGGCTCACACCCTGCCGAGGCATACGCTTCTCTCTGCGAGATGTGGGATGACGAATATACCGACCCGGAGACGGGTGAGTGCAATACCTTTCGCCAGTGGGCAAAGCGGTTCTGTTCATACTCCGCAATAGACCGATACGACAAGACCGCAGAGCAGGAAGCGATTTTAAGGCATTTGCAGGCGCGTCAGTCGCCAAAACAATAAAACCCTCAACCGAGCGCACAAAGTCCGGCAGAGGGGCATTTCTGAAAGAAATAGAGGGTTTCCGCCCTCTCTGTTAGACCGTCAAAAACAATGAATCAAAAATGAATGATTAGCCAAAATGTAAGGAAACTTACAAGGCCGCTCTAAATATCCGATATTACGTGCTTTTCGAGCGCGGCGCAGGCTGCAATAGAGGACTAAAGTCCGATACATATAAATATTAATATCAGGCTGTAATTCACTGCATTAGCGGTAATTACAGCCTGAGTTGCGTTTGGACGGTTCGTTCACTTGACCGCAAAAAATGAGCGAAATGAACGTATTTGATTACTCTCTGCTTACACTAAAATAGCCCCTGCTTACACCTGCTTACACCAATAATTTCACTGTAATAAACTGATAGGATATGACAACACTAAAAGCAATGGTAAGAAAGCCGAGAACAGATGGCTTCTACTCTGTGTACATCAGAATTGTGCACAATCGAAAACCGGGGTACATCAAAACGAATAAAATCGTTGATGCGGAACATATCACAAGTAATGGCGAACTGACAGATCCGGTCGTCAATGAGTATTGTGCTATGCTAATTAGACAATACACGGATCGGTTAAACCGAACAGACGTGTCTCTTTGGGGTATAAAAGAAGTTTTAGAGTATTTGTTAAAGGCAGACGAGGAAGTTTGTTTTAGCGAATATGCGAAATCATTTATTGGGAAAATGGAGTCCCAAGGTCGTCAGCGTACAGCAAAGAACTATCAACTCTCGGTTAATCATTTGGAACGCTATCTGGGAACGAACAAAATTATGTTTAACCATCTTACATCATCTGTATTGAGAAAATGGATAGAGCATCTATCTCAAACGAATCGTGCAAAGGAAATGTACCCCACTTGTATCCGTCAAATCTTCAAGAAGGCTATCATCGAGTTGAATGACGAGGAACGTGGTGTCATACGCATCAAATTCAATCCTTGGTTAAAGATTCAAATTCCGAAGTCTGACACCACGTTGAAACGTGCCATAAGCGCAGAAGCCTGCCGGGAGTTCTTCAACCGTCCTTTGCCTCAAACCAAGATGATTTCCTCCTTACCCGAACTTGGCAGGGATGTTGCACTTCTCTCACTCTGTATCGGTGGCATCAATACGGTAGACCTGTATAGTCTGAAAAAGAAAGACTACAATAACGGCGTAATAGGTTACAAGAGGGCGAAGACCAGGCACAGCAGAAGGGATGAAGCCTATATGGAGATGCGGATAGAACCGTTTATCCAATCAACCTTTGACAAGTATCTTTCGGACGAAGAAGACGAATACCTGTTTAACTTCCATAAGCGATACTGTGATTTCGACAGTTTCAATGCGAACGTGAACCACGGTATCCGCAAAATTTGCAGGGATATGGGCATGGAAAAAGAAGACTGCTATTGTTTCTATACATTCCGGCATACGTGGGCTACCATTGGAAAAGGCGCGTGAGTTTGACCCCTTCGGGCACGCGGGACTGACCCCTTTGG
>NZ_BEWW01000321.1 GCF_002933955.1 Prevotella sp. MGM2 | reverse complement strand
CTTGGCTGTTACAAAGATAATATATTTTCCCTCGGAAAGCAAGAAGTGTTAAAATAGGGATGTCCCTCCGCCTGAGGTTCTCTAATAAAGAAATCCGAAAAGCCACAAGGGTATTTCGTTTTCACGGCCTACGTCAACGTTGTAACGTGCAAAAACGGTATCGGGCGCGGCCTTAGTGCGTCGCAGGCGGTCGCACACGCAAATGTCGGTGGTGTGGTTCACACGGTAATAGCCTTCGCGGTGCTGCTTGGTGATGGTGTGATGCCGCCACAGCGTGTTCACAAAGAAAGTCTCCATGATAAGCTGCTCGCTCATTTGCGGTGAATAAACGGCGTAGATGAGGTTGGTGTCGTGGAGCATGGCTGCGGCGGGCTTCTTCGGGAAAGTGTCTCCTTCGCGGTAAACCATGTTGATGAGGCGTGTCTCTTCCAGATATTTGAGATAATTCATTACGGTGGCACGGCTCGTACCTATCGTTTCGGCCAGGCGGCTCACGTTGGGGGCTTGTCCGCCGTCCACGGCTAGGAGGTAGAGCAGCCGTTTGATGCGTGAAAGGTATTTCAACTCCACCTGTTTGTTGAAAAGCAGGTCCACCTCTATCATCATGTTCATGGCTTTGAGCAAGGCTTCCGTGAAGTTACGGTTTTCAAGGAAGAAAGGGTAATAACCGTGGTGGAGGTAATCCTGAAAATATTGCCAGGGACGCGCCTTGGGCAGGATGCTCTTCAGTATGTGCTGGTGATTGTTCAGAAGGGTGTCGAAGGTGAACGGCTGGAAGTTGCTGTCTGTCTGTAAATTGATGAATTCACGGAAGGAAAATCCGTGAAGTACGTAAGTACGCGATATGGACGAGAGTTCGGTGGCGTCGGGGTCGGCCGGCTCCACGGAGGTCGTGGAGTAGACTATGCGCAGGCGCGGGAATTTGTGGTAACACTCGCACAGTTGCTCCCGCCAGTCTGTGAGCTTGAATACCTGATCGGCGAGCAGCACCTGTCCGCCCGCCTTGACGAACTCGCCGGCGAAATCCACCAGTCCGCGCCCTTGAAAGTAAAAGTTGTTGAGGTTGATGTAGAGACACTGGCGCAGATTGGGGTCGAAGTTCTCCTTGGCATATTGCAGCAGAAAAGAGGTGCGCCCCACGCCGCGCGGCCCCTTAATGCCTATCAGCCGGTAGCTCCAGTCGATCGTGTCCATAAGTCCTCGCCTTACGGGAGCGTTGAAGTGTTCCACCAGATAGGAATGAGTGCGAAAAAAGGTCTCTAACATATCGTTTTGCAATGTTTAATTGTTGCAAAGATACTATTTTGTGTTTGATTTGTGAAGCCGGGTTTGCAAAAATAAGTAATATGAAGATAAAAACACCCTCCTCCGGAATTTTGTTGGCGGATAAGAGGATTCTCCTGCATAGTTTTCGGTTGTCCGGAAGGTGTTTTCCTTTTTTCTCCGTAACTTTGCATCATATTAACAACATAAGCATAAAATATGATGTCCTTTGATTATCTGTTAGGCCGCCTTGACTGGCAGCAAACCATCAGTGCCTTCATCGTTCTCTTCGCTGTGCTCGATGTGTTCGGCTCCACCCCCATCATTATCGACCTCAAGCAAAAAGGCCGGCCCGTCAATGCCATGCAGGCCACACTCATATCATCCTGTCTGCTGGTAGGCTTTTTCTTTGCGGGCGACATCCTGCTGCGACTCTTCAGCGTCGATATCGAATCCTTTGCCGTGGCCGGTGCGCTGGTCATCTTCCTGATGGCTCTCGAAATGATTCTCGACATTGAAATATTCAAGAACATCGGTCCCATCAAGGAAGCAACGCTCGTACCGGTAGTCTTTCCGTTGCTGGCCGGTGCCGGGTCGTTCACCACGCTGCTTTCGCTGCGTGCCGAATACGCCACTCCCAATATTCTTCTGGCTCTGGCTGTCAATATGATCATAGTATATTGCGTTTTACGGGCCACCGAGCGTGTGGAGAGAATCCTCAGCCGCAGCGCCATCTATTTGATGCGCAAGTTCTTCGGCATTATTCTCCTGGCCATAGCCGTGCGCTTGTTCACAGCCAACCTTTCGGCACTTCTCCTGCACACCTGATGACCGCCGGCTTATTCCGGTGGCTCTTCCGGTTTCCCTATAAAAAAACGGCTGCCGGCCATTCTGATAACCGGTAAGAAAAGTTCTTTATATAATAAACCCAAGCCCATGACAGACCTCGAAATTGCCCACAACACAACGCTTCGTCCCATTGAGGACGTGGCCGGACAAATCGGCATACCCGCCGAAAAACTGGAACATTACGGCAAGCATATTGCCAAACTGCCCCTTGATCTTCTTGGGGAGCAGAAAGGCAAACTGATTCTTGTCACAGCCATCACCGCTACCAAGGCCGGTATCGGAAAAACGACCGTATCCATAGGACTCGCACTCGGGCTTAACCATATAGGCAAGAAGGCGGTTGTGGCTCTGCGCGAGCCTTCGCTCGGTCCCTGCTTCGGCATGAAAGGCGGTGCCGCAGGCGGCGGCCATGCGCAGGTGTTGCCCATGGAAAAGATAAACCTTCATTTCACCGGCGACTTTCACGCCATTACTTCGGCGCACAACATGATAAGCGCCTTGCTCGACAATTATCTTTACCAGCACGCTAAAGACGGCTTCGGACTGAAGGAAATCCTATGGCGCCGTGTGCTCGACGTCAACGACCGTTCATTGCGCAGCATAGTGACCGGTCTCGGCCCTGCCACCAACGGCCTGACACAACAGGCCGGCTTCGACATCACGCCCGCTTCGGAACTGATGGCCATACTCTGCCTGGCTGCCGATGAAGCCGACTTGCGCCGCCGCATCGAGAATATTCTTCTGGGATATACCTATGCCGGCGAACCTTTCACGGTAAAAGATCTTGGCGTAGCCGGCGCCATTATGGTGTTGCTTAAAGATGCCATTCAGCCTAACCTTGTCCAAACGACAGAGAATACGCCGGCTATTGTGCACGGCGGACCGTTTGCCAACATTGCTCATGGCTGCAACTCATTGCTGGCCACAAAAATGGCGCTCTCACACAGCGATTACACCATTACCGAAGCCGGCTTCGGGGCTGACCTCGGGGCTGAGAAATTCTACGACATCCTGTGCCGTAAGAGTGGACTGCAACCTGATCTTACCGTTATTGTGGCTACTGCCCAAGGACTGAAAATGCACGGCGGCGTAACGCTCGACCAGATTAAGGAGCCGAATGTTGAAGGCTTACGGTCGGGACTTGCCAACCTCGACCGCCATGTGGCCAACCTCCGCTCTTTCGGGCAGACGGTAGTGGTGGTCTTTAACCGTTTTGTCACCGACACCGATGAAGAGATGGCGCTCCTCAAGCACCATTGCGAAAATGAACTTCATGCACCTTTTGTCATCAATAATGCCTATACTGACGGCGGAAAAGGCGCAGAGGAAATGGCCCGCCTTGTGGTCGAAACGCTGGAGCAGACGCCGTCGGCCCCGTTGCAGTTGGCGTATGCCGACAGTGACTCCATCCGCACAAAGATAGAAAAAGTGGCGAAACAGATATACGGCGCGGCCACCGTGAGCTTTGCCAAGCCTGCCCTCAACCGCATCAAACTGGCTGAAGCGCACGGTATGTCGGTTTTCCCCGTATGTATTGCCAAGACGCAATTCTCCTTCTCGGCCGATGCTACCCGTTACGGCGTTGCTGAAGGTTTCGACCTGCTCATACGCGATGTGGTGATTAACGCCGGCGCCGAGATGATTGTGGCCATTGCGGGCGACATTCTGCGCATGCCTGGCTTGCCGCGCGATCCGCAGGCTAATCATATAGATTATGTTGACGGCGAGATTACAGGATTAAGCTAACGGCATTTTCCACATATTGTCAATGTGATGAGGCAGACGGGTGAAGCTCAAACTTCCGTCTGCCTTGTTCCTGTAAGTAAGCCGAGTCATTTTATGTGAGGCTGTAACCGCCAAATGGCTTTCCGTTTGTCGTGTATGGGCGCAATATTGCAGGATTCTAGGGGTTTTGTCAAAAAAAAGTGTTATTTTTGCCGAAATAGAATATATCTGCCATGAAAATCATACTCAATCCCAAATATGAGCATCTGCGTGATTATCTGACCCGTCTTGAGGAGCATTTTGACCATGAGGGGAAGGAGATTTTCCGCGACAGAAATGTTATACGTACCCTTCAGACCAACGGGCTTACGCTCTGTGTGAAACGCTATGCCCCGCCATCATTGCGCGGGCGGCTGGCTGTGAAACTTTATAAGACGCCGAAAGGCAAGAAAGCCTATTTCCGACCGTTGCAATTGCGTGAGCGAGGATATGAAAGTCCTGAACCTGTGGCTTTTGTGAAATACAACAAAGGCCTTGTCACGTCTGTTACGTATTTCGTGAGCCTGCTCTCAAAGTACCGCTACAGTCTTGCGTCCATTACCGATCTTTCGGATGATGAACGCCACGAGGTAACAGACAGTTTTGCCCGTTTTGCCGCGCGGCTTCATGAAGACGGTTTTCTTCATCGCGACTTTTCGTCGAGCAACATCCTTTTCGATAAGGTGGGCGACCGTTACCGTTTCGCCCTTGTAGACACCAACAGCCTGCGAACCGGCCGTTCGGTAAGTGTGGAAAAAGGATGTGCGAATTTTTCCCGCCTGATAGGTGACAATGAGTTTTTCAGCGAATTGGCACGTGTTTATGCCGAAGCCCGCAAGGCCGATCCGGATTATTGCCGGCGGCTCATCGACAAAGCCAAGGGGCTTTGAAAAGTGAGAAACGCCAACGAATAAAGATAAAAAACTTTCAATAATGATATTCAGATATTTATCAAAAGCTATTCTAGCTGTCTCAGTCTTTGTGTGTGCTCTGCAGGCCACCGCTCAATCAGACAATGTCCCTTTGCGCGTTATGGACGCTATCCGTCAGCAATATGAAAAAACAACCCTTCTGAAGGAAGGCTGTCAGGCGGCCGATTTTACGGCAGAGAAATATGCCGGCGGGAGTGTCCGTCTTTCAGACAACCGCGGCAAGGTCGTTCTGCTCAATTTCTGGGGGTCATGGTGCGGTCCGTGCTTGCGGGAGCTGGCACCGGGCATGCTCCCCGCCCGTCTCAAGCAATTTGAGGGCAACGACAGGTTCTTGTACCTGCCGGTAGCCTATAAGGACAGCCGCGAAAGCCTCGACAAATTTTTCGCCACTGAAAAGGGACGGACCGACTACGCTTATCTGCGCACCGCCACGGCATTGGACGCCGACAAGGAAATATTCAACCGATATGCCACACAAGGCGTGCCCCGTTTGTTTGTGATCGGAGCTGATGGCAAGATTCTTCTCGGCACGCTCGGCTTTGTGGAAGAAGAGCTCGACAAGGTTGAAGCCATCATCAGGCAAGCGTTGGAAATGGCCCCTTGAATCACCTGCCGGAAGAATAGGCGTGCCGCTCGTTTTTTATGACAGGTCGCGTGTCTTGCAGACTTGAAAATTGAAGATACGGTTTAAGGCGTTTTGCGCCAGCAGGCAGATTTTAACACTTCTTGCTTTCCGAGGGAAAATATATTATCTTTGTAACAGCCAAG
>NZ_BEWW01000320.1 GCF_002933955.1 Prevotella sp. MGM2 | reverse complement strand
GGAAGAGGTACATCACTATCAGGAACGCAACAGCGTGGCCGGTGTACGCCACGAAGTGGCTTGTCTCACCGAACCCGATGAGGGGCTTTACGATGCCATGAACAAAGCGCTCGACATGGCCACAGGCGACTATATCCTCTTTCTTAATGCCGGCGACAAACTGCATGCGCCGACCACTCTCTCCGAAATGGCCGCCACAGCCTCCCGCTACGGACAGACGCGGCCGGCTGTTGTCTACGGTCACACCGACATAGTGGATGAGGACGGACATTTTCTGCATCACCGCCGGCTGGCACCGCCACAACGCCTGTCGTGGCGCTCTTTCTCGTCGGGCATGCTCGTATGCCATCAGGCATTCCTGGCCCGCACCGATCTGGCCCGCCTGGCCCGTTACGACCTGAAATACCGCTTCTCGGCCGACTTTGACTGGTGCATCCGCATCATGCGCGAAGCCCGGCGCCGCAAACTTCCTTTGGCCAACGCGCATGTCGTGGTGGCCGACTATCTGAGCGAAGGAATGACCACCCGAAACCACAAGGCTTCATTGCGTGAGCGTTTTCACATCATGACCCGCCACTACGGCTTGGTGCTCACCGTTTTGCAACATGCCCGTTTTCTGGTACGCCACATGGTGAGAAAATAAAATGGGGCGTCCCGCCTGAGGCAGAATGAAGCGCTGCCCCGTGTATGGCTCTGTTTTCCTTGCAGGGCATTGACAAATCCTCGTCATTACTTTTCCGTAGATCATGTATGAGTCTGTTGAAACCGCCTATGCCCGTGCTGCGGCAGCCTGCGCCCGCCGCGAATACTGTCGGGCCGACTGGCTGCGCAAATTGGCTGCAGGCGGTCTTGAAGATGCCGCCTGCCGGCAGGTGGTGGAGCGGCTGGTGAGCGAAGGCTTTATTGACGAGCTGCGCTATGCCCGCGCTTTTGTACACGATAAGGCGGCTTATAACCGCTGGGGAATGCTTAAAATAAAGCAGGCTCTGCGTCTCAAAGGTCTGTCGGCCGAGGTGGTGGAAGCGGCGCTCGGAACGTTGGAAACTGAAAACTCCGAGCAGACCCTCCGTGAGTTGCTTCAGGCTAAAATGCGCGGCATACGGGCCGCCTCGGCCTATGAACTGCGTGGCAAACTGATGCGTTTCGCTGCCGGGCGCGGTTTTGAACCCGACTGCATATTCCGCGTGATTGACGAACTGGAAATACCCGGCTATGGCGAAGACTGACACCGGCTTTACAACCGTTAATCTTCAGCGCGTTGTAAGGATATGGCTCTTGTCGCCGGAAACACGCCGTCAGTCCCGCCCTTGAATATATCAAACCTTACCTACGATAATGAAACATCTTTACATAGAAACCTACGGCTGCCAGATGAATGTTGCTGACAGCGAGGTGGTGGCCTCTGTCATGCGTATGGCAGGCTACGAACCGTGTGAAACACTTGATGAGGCCGATGCCGTATTCCTCAACACCTGTTCCGTGCGCGACAATGCGGAGCAAAAGATCATACACCGTCTTGAAGCCCTCAACGCTTTGCGCCGGAAAGGCCGCCGTCTCATCATAGGCGTTTTGGGCTGTATGGCTGAACGCGTAAAGGAGGAACTTCTCGAACGTCATCATGCCGATCTTGTTGCCGGTCCCGACGCTTATCTCACGCTGCCCGACCTCATTGCTCAGGCCGAAGCCGGCGTCAAAGCCATGAACATCGAACTCTCCATTACGGAAACCTACCGCGACGTAGTGCCCGAACGCCTGTGCGGCAAGCATATCTCAGGATTCGTGAGCATTATGCGCGGCTGTAACAACTTCTGTCATTATTGCATAGTGCCTTACACCCGAGGGCGGGAACGCTCGCGCGATGTGGAGAGCATCTTGCGCGAAGTCAAGGACCTTGAGGCGCGCGGCTACAAGGAAGTGACCCTGCTGGGGCAGAACGTCAATTCCTATTTGGGGAGCGGCAACGAAGGAGAGGTGAATTTTGCAGCCCTGTTGCGTCTTGTGGCACGTGCCGTGCCGGGCATGCGAATCCGCTTTTCGACTAGCCACCCCAAGGATATGAGTGATGAAACGCTCCGCGTCATAGCCGGTGAACCTAACGTGTGCCGCCACATCCATCTTCCGGTGCAGAGCGGTTCGGACCGGATATTGCAGCTCATGAACCGCAAATATCCCCGTAAGGTATGAGGTCGAAGAGTTTAATTTGAGAAGTTTTAATGAGAAGC
>NZ_BEWW01000319.1 GCF_002933955.1 Prevotella sp. MGM2 | reverse complement strand
AGGAGGTCCCGCTTGGCTGTTACAAAGATACGATATTTTCCGCCGGAAAGCAAATTGTGTTAAAATACGTCCTCACTGCCGTACAACTTGCCCGGAAGGAACAAATCGCAGGAGAGATAAAGTTTAAGAAACAGAAAAAAGCGATGCTCTTGAAAACATATTCCATATTATGTGCCGTATATCGACACATAATTATCGGAGTATTGTTAACTTTGCACAATAAAGATTTTCAAAAAATGCGAAGAAAACAAAACAATATATTCAGCGGAAAAAACCGGCAACGGCTGTTACTGGCAGGCTTGTTGCTCATAGCGGCCACCGTTGCGGGCACCTTCTCCCTGTGCCGGCCTGAGGAGGGACCAAACCGGTGCCAGGCTACGGCGGAACACGCTGACAGCCTCATCCGCCAGCGCCTGAACGAGCTATACACCGATCCGGCCAGCACCGAACGGCAACTGACTGCGCTGGCCGACTCCTTGCGCCACGACACAGTGGCATGGCTGCGCGTAATGCTCTTCCGCAGTGTGGCGGAACGGCGTCAGGGCAAGGCCGAAGCTCCCATGAAGGCCTGGAAGCTCGTAGACACATGGTGCCGGCAACATCCGCAGGACCGTGGCCCCCTGCTAGGCACGGCCTGGCTGCAACGGGGTGTGGAAATGATGGAGGCAGGCCGGTTTGACACAGCCCTCGTTTGCCTGAAACAGGCTGTGCCGCTGCTTGCCAAGGGGGCGCCGGTGACCGACCGCATTAACGGTTACATTAATCTGGCCGACACGGAATTCACACTGGGACGGCCGGCAGCGGCCGCCGAAGCTTATCACGAAGCCCACCTGCTGGCCGATTCGGCCGGACGCCACCGCGACCTGATGGCGGTAAGAGCGGGACTGGGACTGGTATACATACAACTGGAAAACTACAAGGAGGCCGACCGCTACCTCAACGAGGCCGCACAGTTTCTCCACTCCGAAACGGTGCCGGGGCAAATGTTCTTCCACATCACGCGCGGCAACAGCCTTTTCTTTCAAAAACGTTATGATGAGGCTCTGGCTGCTTTCAGTGAGGCGCGTGCCCTGGCTGAAAGAATGAACAGCGCACCGCATCTGGCCATCTGCAACGGCAACATAGGCGAAACATTGCTCATGGCCGGACAAACGGACAAAGCGGAGGCCTACATCCGCGACGGCGCGGCCTTTGCCGAAGCTCATCCCGATGCCGATCCCTCGCTGCGCTTCTACGTGGGCAGCCTGGCCGGCCATCTGGCACTGACTCAGGGACACACCGAAGAGGCCGGTCGCCTGCTGCGAAAGGCCGACACTCTGCCGGTTATGGTGCCGCGCTACAGGATACGCCATTACGAACGCCTGCAACACTATGCCGAGAAACGCGGACAGTGGCGCGAGGCGCTGCACTACCTGACGCTGGCCAAGAACTGCGATGACTCTCTGCGCAATTTACAAGTAATCAACAATATTACCGAAATGGAGAACCGTTATCGCCGCGACACAACGCTGCTCCACCAGCAGGTGGTCATAGCCGGCTATGAGGCCAAGACATCGCGGCAACGGGCTTATCTGTTCGGCTTCGCACTCCTTTTCGTAGGTATCGTTCTGGTGGCGTCTGTCCTAGTTGTGGCAATGAAGCGCCGTAACGAGCGCCGTTACCGCCGGCAGCTGAAACAGGTGACCCAACTGCGCATGAACATCGTCCGCAACCGCATGCAGCCGCACTATCTGTTTAACGTTTTAGGAACCATATTGCCGAAATTCCGCGCCTACTCCGAACTGTCCCCTACGCTGGAACTGCTCATCGACGTATTGCGGAGCAACCTGCTGTTGTCCGACAAGGCCGTCGTTTCCCTGGCCGAAGAACGCGTCATGGTGGAGCGTTTCGTAGCGCTCCACCACGCGACTTGCGGCAGCCGGCCGGCGGTGGAATGGCACGTATCGGCAGAGGTGTGTCCGGCTATGCCCGTACCGGCCATGTGCCTGCAAATTCCTGTGGAGAATGCCCTGAAACATGCTTTCGGAACACTCACGGCGGAAAGCCGCATAGACATAACGGCACGCATTGAGTCCGAAGCCCTGCACCTGACGATAACGGACAACGGCGACGGTTTCCATCCCGGACAGACGGTATCCACCGGCCGCGACACCGGATCGGGGCTGCGCATACTGGCACGCACTTTCGAGTTGCTTAATTCGCGCAACGGACGGGCAGCGCAATTTCACATAAAGAACCTGCAGGCGCCGGAACACGGCACGCGGGTGGAGTTTGTCATTCCCGAGGGATACCGCTTTGAATAACTGGGTTCGTAAAATAAAAAGTCACCATATAAGCGCCTATTTCTGCCATTTGAACAGAAATACCGCCACTTGAACGGGTACCCTCTCGAAAGGCCGTTATTTAAGTTTGAAAAAATAGTAATTTTGCGGAAAATATGAGGAAGAATTCACATAAGCACCTGATCAGTGCTTTTGTCATCGACGATGAGAAAGGGCCGCTGGAAACGTTGGCCGATGACTTGAGAAAACAGCCGGAAGTGAGGGAAGTGCACACCTTTTCTTCTTATTCCGATGCGGCCTTGCCGCTCATGGAACTGCAGCCTGATGTAGTGTTTCTCGACGTGGAGGTTCCCGGGAAAAGCGGTCTGGACTTTCTGGAATCTATCAGGCCACGCTTATCGTTCACATTCCACGCGGTCTTCTACACCGGCTACAGCCATTACATGCTTGAGGCCATACGCTTGTCGGCATTCGACTTTCTGCTGAAACCATACAAGGTGGAAGAACTGCGCAAGATCATTGAACGCATGATGCACAACAACGGAACGGCCTCACGGCTGCCGGGCAACGATCTGACAATAGGCGGAGAAATGTCGCGCAAACTGGCGCTGCAAACGGTGAAAGAACTGTTGTTGCTACGCATCAACGAAATACTGATGGCGCAATATGACCGTGGCATGCGGACGTGGCAGCTCATCCTCACGGACCAGAGTGTGCACCGGCTTCCGTCAGGCACTTCGGCCGGCGACCTGCTGGCACTCACGCCGGAACTTGTACGCATTGATTCCGGCTGCATTGTCAATCTGACCTATTTGGCCGCCGTGGAAAACAACACGCGCCGATGCCGGCTGTGTCCGCCCTACGATACGGTGGAACTGACTGCCAGCAGGCGGTATTTCTGCAAACTTAAAGAACGTTTTGAATGGTATTAGCGCTTAAGAATAAAGCCCATGCCTCCCTGTGAAGGGGGACCGTCCCAAATCTTATATCCGCAATTCCAGTCATGTTATATTTTCAGGATAAAGATTTGGGACTTTTTCTATGTCATGCGGTCAGGTTGCGACAACCGACAGGCCGCAAAAGATGCGCCGGACAATCTTGGAGATGAATTGTCCGGCGCATTCTTTCTATGAATGTCTGGCTTATAAATAAAAGGATGGAGAAAACCGGACTATTCAGTCAGTTTCACTTTAGCAATGAGCTTGCGAAGTTTTCCCCGCCCTATAATGGGGGCATGGGCATCCTCAGGATAAACGATGAGAAACTCGCCGGGACGGACCGTGACATAGGTTGAAGCCGGTGAGGTATAAAGCGCATAATCGGCTTCCACATCAAAAGGGACGTCAGGAGCTGCGCTCAGGCTGGAGAGCGCACGCCATCCTATAATCTCGTCACCACTCAAGGGGATGTGTACGTCCAAATAAGCTTGGTGCACTTCGAGTTTTTGAGAATCGGCAGAAAGCAATTCGGCATCGGCCACATTAATGAACAGATCGTTGCCAAGGATTTCTATACGTCCCGCAGGAACGGCAGACAAATCATTGCTCTTCACATAATCGAAGAGTGTTTTAAGCAAAGGATGAAGGACTTCTATCCGCGCGCTTTCTGAAAGTGAGGAAAGTATCATTAGTCTTATTATTTAGTCGACAAAAAGTATATGAACACCAGCACTGGCAGACAAGAAAGGCACAAACACTCTGGACCCTAAAAGAACAATGATCATCCCTGTCGGTATCTTGTCCGCCACAAAAAAACTCTTATTCTTTTTTGGCTAGTTCCTCCAATAATTGCCAGCACTGGAAAAGACCGCGGGGCACGTGGAAACAGCCTTTCCATTTGCCGCCCTTAAGCGGAAGAAGCACTTCTCCACGGCGATTCAGATACCCGAACCATTCGGGATGCTCCTTATCGGCAAAGTGTGACCATGTATAGTCATGGACACGTTTGAACCATTCCAGACACTGCTGGTTTCCGGTCAGCCGATAGCCTTTGAGCATCGTGATAAGTGTCTCAATATGCACCCACCATAGCTTTTGGTCCCACTCAAGCTGCTGCACCGGGCGGCCAAGACGGTCCATAAAATAGAATATGCCGCCAAACTCCTTGTCCCAACCGTATTCCACTTCGTTCAACGCTATCTGTACGGCTTTCTCAATGAGGTCTTGACGGTTAAGGCGTTTGCCTAAATCCATGATAAACCACATGGCTTCGATGGCATGCCCGGGATTGAGCAAACGGCCGTCAAAATTGTCTGCCAATTCATTGTCAGTGCCGAGATGTTCGACAATAAGCCCCAGTTCCGGCCTATAGAACACATCCATTACCTCGTGTACACAAGTATCAATAGTGCGTTTGAGGAAATCGGGATCAAGTAGGGATTCTATTTCCAATGCCACGTTGCAAAGAATCATAGGAAGTGCAAAACTCTTCATGTCACGGGCTCCCGAAGCAGCCTTGTTCCACCGGCCTTTAGGATTATCAACCTTGGAAAGTACAATATCAAACGTGCGCTTGGCTATGTCCGCATACTCAGTATTGCCGGTAGCGATACTGAGTTGTCCGAAAGCTATTACAGCAAAGGTATACGAGAATATATTATACGGTTCCACAAGAGGGTTACCTTCACGGTCGAGAGCAAAATACCAGTTAAGATGACCGTCATGTCCATATTTCTTAAGAAACTCTGCTCCCTGAAGGGCACAGTCAAGCCATTCCTGCTTCTTCTCTACCTTATTATATAAGGTGGCGAACATCCACACCTCACGCCCTTGAAGCCAGATAAATTTATCGGTGTCGAATACCGTACCGTCACGCTCCAGACATGTGAAGTAACCGCCATATTCCAGGTCTTGCGACTTTTCAAGCCAAAATGGAATGACTTTATCCAGTAATTCTGATTTATATTGTTCAGCCAATATTTTGAAATCTGTCTCTTTCATGAATCTATTCTTTTATGTATGAAAATAATCTGAGTATTACTTTTTCAAGGAACTCCACGTCAGGCCATCCTGCCGGTGTTTCTCACGGGTAAAGACCGAAGCCAGAAGAGCTACCGCTACTGAAACGACCATACCCACAGCACCAAATATGAGGAATGATACAGGTGTGAAGTAATTGAGATAGAAGACCACGACTGTTCCAACGACAAATCCGATGAGAGCAGAACGCGCGTTGATACGGGGGAAGAATATGCCCATAATGAAAAGTCCTCCTAATCCGCTTGAAAGCAGTCCGAGAATGGTGTTGAAATAGTCAAGCAGCGACAGTATGTTCCAGGTAGCCATCAATACAGCGAGCAACACACCGATAATACCCGCTATCACACAGGTCCTTCTTGCTACAAGCAACATTTCATGGTCGTCGGACTGCGGTTTGAACTTTTTATAGACGTCAATGGAAAATGCCGTTGACACGGAATTGATATTAGAAGAAATTGTAGACATTGTTGCGGCGAAAATAGCCGCTATGAGCAATCCGGCCAATCCGGCGGGAAGCTGGCTCATCATAAAGAACGGGAAGATGGCATCAGAATTGCTCATAGTATAATCGAGTTCCGACGGATGTGTCTTGAAGAAGGTATAGAGTCCGGTTCCGATGGCATAGAACGCAACAGAAATAAACGCACTCATGATTCCGTTCATCAAAATACCACGGCTGGCACTTTTTTCATCCTTAGTTGTAAGATAACGCTGTATGACTGTCTGATCAGAAGTATAAGAAATCAAATTGTTGGCCAGACCGCCAAGAATAACAATCCAGAAGGTCGCTTTGGTATAGTCGAAACTCCAGTCGAAAAGGCGGAACTTATCATTTTGCAGGGCTATGTCGAAAAATCCGTTCACTCCGCCTTCCGTGTTAAGTATCAGATAGCCGGCTGCCAGCAGTGCGCCGCCAACCAAGATGACTCCCTGTATAACATCGCCCCATATCACTGCTTCTACACCACCCATCGTACAGTAAATAATGGTAACAACTCCCATCAGCACTATACAAGTGTAGATATCGATACCTGTAACGGTAGTCAGCGCCAAGGAAGGAAGATAAAGCACCAATGCCATTCGCGCCACCATAAAGATAATGAAGAGCAGACTGGCCATCAGACGCGTGGTATAGTTAAACCGCCGCTCCAGATATTCGTAAGCACTTGTCACATTAAGCCGTCTGAAGAAAGGCAAGTAGTACTTGATGACCGGGAAGGAAACAATCAGTATGGTGATGAGCATGGGATAATATGTCCAGTCGGTGGCGTATGCCTTTGCCGGAATAGCCATGTAAGTGATGGCGCTCAGCATTGTGGCATAAATACTGATGCCTGCCGCCCACCAAGGGATACGTCCACCGCCTTTGAAGAAATCCTCCGAACTGTTCTCGCGGCGCATAAAATAATACCCCAGAAGAAGCATGCCTAGCAGATAAACGATTAAAACGCTCCAGTTGAGAAGGCCGAAATCGGTACGCGCACCCATTGTCACTACGTTGACATCATCCGCGCGCACTCCCGGTTTCTTTTCACCGTTGACGACAATCCACGAACCGTCATGTTCCACAACTGCTGCGCCGGCACGGGCCAGACAAGGAGAGTGCGACTCTGTGACCCATGTGTCTGTGAGCGTGTGATAAATAATCAGTTCATTGTTAAAATTATACCAGGATTCCGGATGATACATATAATTATACGCCTCCAGTTTCAAGCGCGCAGCTATGTCGGTTTTACCTGCGCGTTCCGCCTCGGCTATGTCTCCCATACGATTGAGCGCGGCAGAAAACACCTCATAGTTCACACCGCCGATAAAGACTATATGCGCGCAGCCGCTGGGCACTGCCACGGCACCGGTCAAGGCCTTAACCGAAGTTGTTCCCTGAGGTATGACAGGCGATGTTTCCGTCCATTCCTGAGTCTGAATATTATAAATCAAACCGTTTCGGTGCACTACGGCTCTTTCTTTTTCCGTAGCCGGAGCATATCCGCCCATAAGATAGAAACAGGGGCCTGTTGCCGCGGTCTGCACTACGGCGACAGGTTGCAGCCGGGCTTTTCCGGGGATATCAGGCAGAGTTTCCCATGTTTTACCACCAGGATATTTCAAGCGGAAGAATTTGCCGGACGGCACACCATCCGTTTGCCCGCCTGCCACATATACATAACCGTTGCCCCAGGCTCCGCTCATGTTGTCCAAGGCTACAGGGAGCGAAGGCAGGGCGGTTGTATGCAGGTTTCCGTCCTTCATGGACAGCATGAATACAGATTTCAGGCTACGGCGTCCGTCGGTTCCGCCGATGCAGACCACACCTTCAGGGGTAGTGACGCTCACGCCGTAGGCTACAGCATGCGGGAGGCTCCCCACTACCCGCCACGTACCTTCATCGGATGACGGATTGTCATAGGCAAAAACGTTGCCGTAATACTGTTTGGCCCCGCCGTCGGTCGCTGCCACGCCGGGGAAGTTGCACCCGCCGGCAACAAGCAACGTTTGCCCGCTCATGCCGGCAAAGGGAGCCGAAACGCCCTGACGACCACTCACTCGGAGCGGCGGCAGCGCGTCATAGGTCACATAATTGTGGTCATTGTCGTTGGGCGGCGTCGTGGCCGGAAGAAAGGCGGGCCACAGGAGGAGGACTGAAAGTAAAAGAAAGAAAACTTTATTCTTCATTGCCGTATTTCTTTTGAGGAGAAAGGGAAAACCGGCACGCATGCAAGGCACAAACCGTTTTTCCCTTCCTCCGTCATGCTTTTATTTATTACATCTTTCAAAAAAGCCGATGGCTTCAAGTTCCGAGCGCATGGCGGTTTCCTCCTCAGCCGTCAGGTTCTGAAAAGGTGTACGGTTAGGACCGAGATCCAGTCCGATCAACTTCATGATGCGTTTTCCTCCGACAATGTTGCCCCGGTAGCGGCAGATCACATCAATGACATCCTGCGAAAAGTTCTGGAGCTTGCGTGCCAGCTCCAAGTCGCCTTTCTGCCAAGCCTCGATAATGCCCGTCAACGCACGTCCGTTGTAGTTGGTCGTCCCCCCAATTCCTCCCTGTGCGCCACCCATGGCCAGGCAGGGCAATATGGTTTCGTCCTGTCCGTGCAGCATGTCGAACTTTCCGTCGGCATAGCGGCGGCAACGGTTGTATTCATAAAGGCTCTCAAAGGTATATTTAATACCAGCGAAATTAGGTATGCGTCCATCGGCAGCCTTAAGAAAATCGAGCATGGAGAGATAAGCGCCGTTAAAAGCCGGAATGTGGTAGTAATAAAATGGAAGAGACGGGGCGCCGGCGGCAATTTCCTCACAATACTTCACCAGTTCTTCCACACGGTTTATCTTCGGAAACGGCGTGGCCATGGCTCCTATGCCCCATGCGCCTGCCTTGGCGGCATGCTCGGCCAGCCGGCGGCTGCTCTTGACACATGTGCTGCCCACGTGTACAATCACCTTGAAGTCTGCATCGGGTTTGGCGCCGATCCACGCTTCTGCCAGTTTCATGCGCTCGTCTTCGGTGAGCATGTAACCTTCGCCCGAGGAGCCGTTGATGAACACGCCTTTCAGGCCGTTTCTCTTCAGCATGGCGGCATAAGCCGGTATGGGAGCGTAATTTACTTCCCCTTCAGAGGTGAAAGGGGTGAAAGGGGCGTCTATAAGTCCTTTTATCTTTTCCATTTTTTATTGATTTAATGTTTTAAGTGCTGTAAAGGTACATTTTTATTGTGAATTGGCGCGAAGTGCCGTAAAAAAAACATTCCGTTCCCTGCAGGCCGCTACCGACTGCAAAGAACGGAAACCTTATTCTTGCTTTCCGGACAGGAGACGCTCAGATGAGCGGAATGCCCAACGCCTCGCACTCCCGCCGCATGTCGTCGGGCCAGATGCTGGCCTGTATTTCACCGATGTGGGCTTTCCGCAGATAGAGCATGCAGAGGCGCGACTGCCCTATTCCGCCACCTACGCTCAGCGGCAGGGTGCCTTCCACCAGCCGGCGGTGGAAATAATATTGCAGCCGGTGTTCCTGCCCGCTCTCACGGAGTTGGTGCAACAGGGCCTGCCGGTCTACGCGAATGCCCATGGATGAAAGTTCAAAGGCACGGCCCAACACGTCGTTCCACACCAGCAAGTCGCCGTTGAGTCCAGGCAAACCGTTTTCGGCCACCGTCGAATAGTCATCATAGTCGGGCGCTCTCAAGTCGTGCGGCCGGCCATCGGCCAAAGCACCTCCTATGCCAATGACAAACACGGCGCCGCGCTCCCTCGTAATGCGGTTTTCGCGCTCTTTGGGTGTGAGATCAGGATAAAGTCGGCGCAACTCTTCGGAATGGATGAAAAAGACCTCCTCGGGCAGCGAGGGCGTAAGTTGCGGAAAACGTTCGCACACCAGAAATTCCGTGCGCAACATGGCTGCATAAATACATTTCACGATGCGTTTGAGAAAAGCGAGCGTGCGGTCCTCGGGGCGGATAGTCCGCTCCCAGTCCCACTGGTCCACGTAGAGTGAATGCAGATTGCCCAACTCCTCATCGGCCCGTATGGCGTTCATGTCGGTGTATATGCCATATCCTTCCGCCACTTCATGGTCGGCCAGCGTGAGGCGTTTCCATTTGGCCAGCGAGTGCACCACTTCCGCCTGGGCGTCGCCAAGATCTTTTATAGGAAAAGTGACGGGGCGTTCCGTACCGCTCAGATCGTCATTGATGCCCAATCCGCGCAACACAAAGAGGGGCCCTGTCACGCGGCGCAGCCGAAGCCCTGTGGCCAAGTTGTCCTGGAAAAAGTCCTTAATGACTTTAATACCCTGCTCCGTGTCATATTTACTAAGGAGCGGTTTGTAGTTTTTTGGATGTATCAGGTAACTCATACTTTCATTTTGATAAAGAATGCGCAAATATACGAATTTTCTGAAAGATTATAGCTATTACGCGAAACTTTATGAAAGATTTTTTCAAACAGCCTATTAACAGAGCAAGCACCTCAAGTGCTCCGTATCGGGAAAACACAACGACTTTAACATATTTAACTTTCCGCAACACTTCGGAGTGTTAAAACATAGGTTGAAAGTAGTGAAGGAGAAAAAGTCCGTATTGGAATTTTAACGCGAATACCTGGAATTTGAATTCGAATACGGGGAATTTTCACGAAAAACAGGGCGGAAAATGGCTGGAATATGCCTCAAAAACACTGAAAAAGCGAGACTTTCCACAAGGAGGTCCCGCTTGGCTGTTACAAAGATACGAAATTTTCCGGC
>NZ_BEWW01000318.1 GCF_002933955.1 Prevotella sp. MGM2 | reverse complement strand
GTACGTTCTACCGTGTTTCCACCATCGCCGGACAAGGGCTGTTACTGATGATAGCCGGCGTGCTCGAAGTCTACACCCGCCGCCCGATACAGGCATGGTCCTACACCTTTGCCATTGCCGCTTTTGTATTCCTTCTTTTGTTAGCATACCACCACTATGCCCTGCCCCGCCCCAAAGCGGACCTACCGTCTGCCATACAAAAAAAAGAAATAGGCAAAGCCTTCCTCGCCACCTTCATAAGTTTTTTCCGCAAGCCTCACTTTTGGGCTGCCATCGCCTTCATGCTACTCTACCGGTTGCCTGAAGCACTACTCACCAAAGTATGCCCCCTGTTCCTTGTCGACCCGGTATCAGAAGGAGGTTTGGGCCTGACCACCTCAGAAGTAGGCTTCGTACAAGGTACGATTGGCATCATCGGCTTGACAGTGGGCGGTGTTCTAGGAGGAATAGCCGTCTCACGCGACGGCCTGAAACGCTGGCTGTGGTTCATGGTCATGGCCATATCATTGCCAGACATACTCTACGTCCTCCTGGCCTACTTTCAGCCTGAAGGCATCCATTTAACAGCCATATGTATTTTCATCGAACAATTCGGCTACGGATTCGGATTTACGGCCTACATGCTCTATCTTATAAGTTATGCCCAAGGTCCATCCAAAACGGCCCACTATGCGTTTGCCACGGGCTTTATGGCCCTCAGCATGATGCTTCCAGGGTTATTTGCGGGTTATTTGTCAGACCTGATGGGATATCTGAATTTCTTCATCCTTGTCATGCTCCTTGTACCCGTCACTTTCATTGTTTCGGTTTTCATAAAAACAGAGGGAAACACCAATAAATAATAATCATCCCTCTCCCGGTCAAAATATTCCCGATAATCATCAATTAAAGTAATGGCAAGTAAGAACAAAATAGGCCAAACAAAAATCATCCATCTTCCCAATCTTTAAATTTAAAGCTGAGTTGTATCCATTCATCGCCAGCCTCATCCTCCTGAGCATTGCCAACAGACAAGCCTGCCAGCCGAACTCCATGCCCTCCTAATTTAACAGAAGCCAGCAGTTCTTCACCAATACTCAGCAAAGTATTTTCACTGTCTACAGGAATTGCCAGAGTACGCGAACGTGTGATTTGATGAAAATCATCAAATTTGATTTTCAGAACAATTGTCTTTCCTCTGAAATGATGTCGCTCGAGCCTACTCCACACCTCCTGCCCCACCAGCCACAGTTCCTGTAATAATCTGTCGCGGTCGGTTATATCTTCCGGAAAAGTCTTCTCCGCTCCTACAGACTTTCGTATACGGTTGGGAACCACCTCGCGATTGTCCACACCACGGGCATAGCCATAATAAGCATGGCCGGCCTTGCCAAACATACAAACTAAATCATACTCCGTCCACTCTCTAAGATCTTTTCCTGTATGAATGCCCAGACGATGCATCTTTTCGGCTGTCACCTTGCCTATGCCAAAAAAACGTTCCACCGGCTGTTCCACCACAAAAGCCTCGACATCCTGCGGCGGAATGACGAATAATCCATCAGGCTTACGATAGTCGGAAGCTATTTTAGCCAGCATCTTATTAACTGAGATACCGGCGGAAGCAGTCAGACCAGTTTCTGACAAAATACGTGCTTTTATATCACGTCCTACAAGGGTGGCAGAGCGGGCATGTGTCACATCAAGAAAAGCCTCGTCCAACGAAAGAGGTTCCACAAGTTCCGTATATTCATGAAATATGGCATGTATCTGCTTTGAAACAGCCTTATAAACCTCAAAACGCGGCGGAACAAAAATAAGACCGGGACAAAGCCTACGGGCCACCACGGAGGATAATGCAGAATGTACTCCATAAGGACGTGCTTCATAGCTGGCTGTGGCCACTACGCCTCGGGCACTGTCATGCCCTATGGCTATAGGCCGTCCACGATACTCTGGATAATCGCGCTGTTCAACAGAGGCATAAAAAGCATCCATGTCAATATGTATTATCTTTCGCTGCGCCATTTTCGGCTGCAAAAATAGCGAAAAAAGAAATGAGGAAAATATTTATTCCACTAAAATCCCGTATAACCGAATAATGCCGGCAAAGCACAACCATTCGGCGGCTTTACCGGCATTATTCATTTCCTCAAAATTTATGTCAATAGGCAAAAAGCGGATAGTCCTGCATCGTTTCATTAACACGTCGACGCACATCAGCGATAACCGTTTCATCTTCAGGTGAGCAAAGCACAGTATCAATCAGTTCCGCGATCAGTACCATAAGATCTTCCTTGGCACCACGTGTTGTTATGGCCGGCGTTCCCAAACGAATACCCGAAGTTTGAAAAGCCGATCGGGTGTCGAAAGGAACCATATTCTTATTCACAGTGATATCGGCAGCCACCAGCGCATTTTCCGCCACCTTTCCTGTGAGTTCAGGATATTTCGAACGCAAGTCAACCAGCATGGAATGATTGTCGGTTCCGCCGCTAACGATTGTAAAACCTCGTCCGGTAAGTTCTGCAGCCAGGCAGGCGGCATTTTTCTTCACCTGTAGCGCATATTCTTTAAACTCCGGCTGAAGCGCCTCGCCGAAAGCTACGGCCTTGGCTGCAATGACATGCTCCAAGGGCCCGCCTTGCGTACCGGGAAACACAGCACTGTTCAATATCTGGCTCATCATCTTAACGGCGCCTTTAGGGGTAGTCAGTCCCCAAGGATTCTCAAAATCTTTTCCCATCAGGATGATACCCCCACGAGGGCCGCGCAAAGTCTTGTGGGTGGTGGAAGTCACTATGTGGGCATACCTAACGGGGTTGTCCAATAGTCCGGCCGCAATAAGCCCTGCCGGATGGGCCATATCGACCATAAACAATGCACCGACTTCATCGGCAATCTTACGCATACGGGCATAGTCCCACTCCCTGCTATAGGCCGACCCGCCTCCGACAATCAGTTTGGGCTTATGCTTGTGGGCCAACCGCTCCATTTCTTCATAATCAATAAGGCCGGTGTCTTTGTTGACATTATATCCCACCGGGGTATAAAGGATACCGGAAGTATTGACTTTCGAACCGTGGGAAAGATGGCCTCCATGGTCCAGATTCAAGCCCATGAACGTGTCGCCGGGATGGAGAACGGCCATAAAGACCGCTGCATTCGCCTGTGCCCCAGAATGAGGCTGAACATTGGCATATTCTGCGCCGAAAAGTTCTTTTACGCGTTCAATGGCAATTGTCTCCGTCTGGTCAACAACGCCACATCCGCCATAATAACGATGACCGGGATAACCTTCGGCATACTTGTTTGTAAGACATGACCCCATGGCCTGCATAACATCATCGCTGACAAAATTTTCGGAAGCTATGAGCTCTATGCCACGCAGCTGGCGCCGGCGTTCCGCCTCGATAAGCTGGAATATCTGTGTGTCTTTTTTCATAATGGTTAAGATTTTGGTTCGGTCAGTTTTATTTTATCAAGCAATTGTTCTTTCTCGCAATAATGGCATCTGAGGATTCCGGCATTACGGTCAATGACATGAAACCTGGTGGGCATAGGCTCGTTGTTGGTAATGCACTTGGGATTGGCACATCTCACTATGCTATGAATATCATCAGGCAAAGTAACACATTTTTTCTCTACCAACTCATAATCCCTGATAACACAAAGCGTCACATTAGGAGCTACTACTGAAAGGAGGTTCAATTCGGCATCGGTAAAAAATTTGTCAGAAACCTTGATGATGCTCTTATGTCCCATTTTGCGGCTTTTCAGATTATAGCCAACCATGATGGAACTGCCGCGTATTTCTTCCAGATGGAGCAAACGCACGACTTCAAAAAGTTTTGAACTGGGTATATGGTCAATAACGGTGCCGTTCTGTATGGCGGCTACCATAAATTTTTCACGTTTCATTGAAGCAATAAATTTATCATTGAGAAAACTCTGTATGGGGGGAACTCCAACATCTTCGCACGCCTTCGGCCTCATGCCTGCCGGCCGTGTTTTTTCCCGTCTTCAAGCACGTCTTCAAGCGTCAGCCCCAACACATCGCAAATGATGGCCTGACGGGCATACAGCCCGTTGCGGGCCTGCTCGAAATAGTAGGCATGTGGGTCGGCGTCCACATCATAGGCAATCTCGTTGACGCGGGGCAGCGGATGGAGTATTTTCATGTTCTCACGTGCCTTTCCCAGCATGGATGCCTTGAGAATATAAACATCCTTCACTCTCTCATAGGCCATCAAATCGGTGAAACGTTCCCGCTGGACACGTGTCATATACAAAATGTCGGCCCCGCTTATCACATCTTCATTAAATTCCTCATGCTCCACATATTGGATGCCATACTCGCGGCAATAGATCTTATACTCTTCCGGCATGGCCAGTTCGGGGGGAGCTATAAAATGAAATGTGGGATTGAAGTGGCGCATGGCCATCAGAAGAGAATGGACGGTCCGGCCATATTTTAAGTCTCCAACCATATAAATGTTCAGATTATCGAGCGTTCCCTGCGTCTGATAAATGGAATAGAGATCGAGCATAGTCTGTGACGGATGCTGATTGGCACCGTCACCGGCGTTTATCACCGGAACCGGCGAGACCTCACTGGCATACAGAGCCGCTCCTTCCAGATAATGGCGCATCACTATGGCATCGGCATAATTGCCCACCATCAGGATTGTATCCTTCAGGGTTTCCCCTTTGGACGAACTGGTGACCTTAGGATCGGTAAAACCGATGACACGCGCTCCCAAACGGTTGGCGGCGGTCTCAAAGGAAAGACGGGTACGCGTGGAAGGCTCAAAAAATAAAGTGGCAATGATTCTGCCGTCCAGAATCTTACGGTTGGGATTCTTTTCAAACTCTTGTGCCATCGTAATAAGATACATAATCTTATCGCGCGAAAGATTGGCAATGGTAACGAGACTATGATTCATAATAATATGAAAAGTTATATGACTGCGACGGTACTTCCTCACATATTGCTCACACCAGCAGAAAGAAGCCATCAGACGGTAGCAAATTTAGCCAATTACTTTGAATTATCAAGACATCGCGGAATTATTTTTACAACGCCATTCCTTTCTTTCTGCCTGACAAAAAACTTTTCTTCACAAACACATTTGGATTTTCCTCTTTCATGACGTATCTTTGCGCCAGCCTTCAATCCGATCAAGGCGGGAACAGGCGCTACGGCGGCCACAATGTGAAAACGGTTCCCAGTATTGCCACATTCTCCCGAATCCCTCCGCGGGTTGCGGGTCCCGGTGTAAGAGACGGGAAAACTGCCGGAGAAGGACTCCGGACTCACAGCAAAGAAACAAAAGCCCACCGTTGCCAATGGCATCGCATGGGCTGTCAATGGTATAGAAATATGCCCGTACAGGCTTGTGCGGGCATATTTTTTATCCCTTTTACCGCAAGGCAAACAACCCTTTTCCCATTTGAAAAACAATAGTTTCCGTAAAAATTCCAAGTATTCGAATTTAAATTCCAAGTAATGCAGTTTCAAATCACCTTATGATTGTTCTTTTCCAATGTATCTCCGCAGTTTCCACATCTGACGCATAAAAAACAGTAACGTTCCGACTAAACAAAATCTTAAACATTCATAAACTAACTTAAAACAACAAATCCCATTCCGCCTCAGCCTCCAAATCTCCGGAAACTGTCTATGCTTATCTCAGGTAAAAGCCAACAAGTATCAGTCCCCATTTACAATGATAAAAAACAAGCTGTGACTTTATCAACAAACAAAAAGATGGAGGAAATAGCCCATAAACTTCAAAAATTGCGCCTAAACAAAGGTAAAGTTCTTTTTTTTGCGTAAGTTTGCAGTTAAAACTTATATCATACCTATTAATTACATATTAAAGAATAATGGGAATATTCAGCATCTTCTCAAAAAAAGAAAAGAAAGAGGTCCTCGATGCCGGCTTGGAAAAGACAAAGACCGGCATATTCGACAAAATAACCCGCGCCATCGCGGGCAAATCAAAAGTTGACGATGAAGTCCTGGACAATCTTGAAGATGTATTGCTTACCTCCGATGTCGGCGTAGACACAACGGTGGAAATCATCCATAAAATAGAGGAGCGTGTGGCCCGCGACAAATACGTAGGTACGGCCGAACTCAACAAAATCCTGAAAGAAGAAATAACGGCGTTGCTCACACGAAGCGGCAACGATGACGCCGAGGATTTTGAAATTCCGGCCGGCCGAAGGCCGTATGTCATCATGGTGGTGGGTGTGAACGGCGTAGGCAAAACGACCACCATCGGCAAACTGGCTTATCAGTTCAAACAAGCCGGCAAGAAAGTTTATCTCGGAGCGGCCGACACCTTCCGTGCTGCGGCTGTGGAGCAGCTCTGCATCTGGGGCGAGCGTGTCGGGGTGCCCGTTGTGAAACAGCAAATGGGCAGCGACCCGGCCAGTGTGGCTTTCGACACCATCAATTCGGCCAAGGCCAACGATGCCGATGTCGTAATCATCGACACCGCAGGCCGCCTGCACAACAAGGTAAACCTCATGAACGAACTGACGAAAATCAAGAACGTGATGAAAAAAATCGTTCCTGACACCCCTGACGAGGTTCTGCTGGTACTCGACGGTTCTACGGGGCAAAACGCCTTTGAGCAGGCCAAGCAGTTCATCAAGGCCACAGAGGTGACGGCGCTGGCCATCACCAAACTGGACGGAACGGCCAAGGGCGGCGTGGTAATAGGCATTTCCAACCAGCTTAAAGTGCCTGTAAAATACATCGGGCTCGGCGAGAAAATGACCGACTTGCAGCCTTTCAACCGCAGCGAATTTGTAGACTCCCTGTTCAATGACGCAAAACTCTGACACAGATCCCCACATGGCAAAGCATACCATAGACATCATTACGATGGGATGTTCCAAAAATCTGGTAGATTCCGAACATCTCATGCGCCAGTTTGCCGAACACGGCTTTACGATTCATCATAACCCGGAAGAGATTCACGGTGACATTGTCGTGGTGAACACCTGCGGCTTCATTGGCGATGCCAAGGAAGAAAGCATTAACATGATTCTTTCCCTGTGCGACCAGAAGGAGGAAGGGCTGCTCAACCGGATATACGTAATGGGGTGCCTCTCGGAACGCTACCTTGCAGAACTGAAAGAGGAAATCCCCCAAGTGGACAAATATTACGGGAAATTTAACTGGAAAGACTTGCTTGAAGACCTCTCAAGCACTTATGCCGAAGAACTGAAAGACCAACGCGTACTCACCACTCCAAATCATTACGCCTATCTCAAAATATCGGAAGGCTGCGACCGTAAATGCGCTTATTGCGCCATCCCCATCATTACGGGCAAGCACGAAAGCCGGCCGATGGAAGAGATCCTGGCCGAAGTGAAAGATCTGGCAGGCAAGGGCGTCAGAGAGTTTCAGGTCATAGCTCAGGAACTCACTTACTACGGCGTGGACCTCTACAGGAAGCAAATGCTGCCGGAACTCATCGAAAAAATGGCGGCCATACCGGGAGTTGAATGGATACGCCTCCACTATGCCTATCCCACTCATTTCCCGATGGAACTCCTCCGCGTTATCCGCGAACACGACAATGTGTGCAACTATCTCGACATAGCCCTGCAACACATCAGCGACAACATGCTGACACGCATGCAACGTCACACGACAAAGCAAGAGACCATAGAGCTATTGGCCGCAATGCGCCGCGAAGTTCCCAGCATCTGCATCCGCACAACTCTGATGGTCGGTTTCCCGGGAGAGACGGAAGAAGATTTCAACGAGCTCATGGAGTTTGTACGCACCACCCGTTTTGAACGCATGGGTGCCTTTGCCTACAGCGAAGAAGAGGGCACATACGCCGCCTTGAACTATGAAGACAATATTCCCGACGCCGTCAAACAGGAACGCCTTGACAGACTGATGAAACTACAGGAGCGCATTTCGGCTGAAATCTGTGAGGAAAAAGTGGGCAAGACCTACAAAACAATCATAGACCGCTGTGAGGGAGATTATTTCATAGGACGCACAGAGCATGACTCGCCGGAAGTAGACTGCGAAGTGCTCATCCCCACCTCAGAAGGCGCACTTGTCATCGGTAACTTCTACGATATTACCGTGACACAAGCAGAGGAATACGACATCTATGGCGTTCTGGCCAATCAATAGCAGCATTCCGGCACAGCTTCCAGCAGGCCTTTTCATTACTCATTGAATCCGTTACATCTCTCACCATAATTACACAAACGGCCTTGAACAACAAAGATTACATCAGCAGAATGGCCAGCCGCCTGGAAATGGCCCCCAAAGACGTACAGAGGATCGTCAACACCTTTATGGCTGAATTTTCGGAAAAACTTGACGATGGCAGCACACTGACCGTCCAAGGGTTTGGAAACTTCGAAGTTAAGAAAAAAATGGAACGTGTTGTGGTAAACCCCACTACCAAGCAACGCATGCTTGTTCCCCCAAAACTGGTTTTAGCTTATCGCCCAAGCATTGGTCTGAAAGAAAAATTCAAAGATACTACAACCGGCGACTAACAGGCTTTGAGTACCATAACCTGACGTTCCACTACAAACTGGATGCTTTTACAAACATCAGAAAACCGTATCAAGACTTCTCCCCATTCAATGGATAAAAAAATATTGCTACAGGAAATAGCCGACATTCTTGCTGAAAAAGAAGGCATCACGAAAAAAAAAGCAGAAAATTTCACCCGGGCTTTTTTCGAAATCATCGAAGAGGGACTGACGGAGGACAAGTTTGTTAAAGTCAAAGGATTTGGCACATTCAAGGTCATCCCCGTCAGCGAAAGAGAAAGTGTAGACATCAATACCGGCGAACGTATTCAGATAAGCGGGCACAGCAAAATCACCTTTACCCCTGACAACTTCCTTAAGGATTTGGTTAACAAACCTTTTTCACATTTTCAGACTGTCGTTATCAATGAAGATACAGACATTGAGGAATTGGAAAGTATTCCCACACCGGAAGAAGACTCCTATGACAACGAAAATAAAACAACAGACAAAGAAGAGATTGCACAGGTATCCTCCGAAAGTGTTATCGCAATAGAAGAAGAGACGTTTTTACCTGAGAAAGAAACAGGAGAACAAGCATTTACGGCAACAACTGATGACGTGCTTAACATAAAAAAAGAAGAGGAATTCATCACAGAAATGCCGGAAGAAACAGAGGGAACGAAAGAAGATATTCAAGAAGAAGTTGCCATTCCGACACAAGAAGAGAGCAAAATTTCCTTGGAAAAAGTTTCACAAGCTGTGCCTGAAGTTGAACATCCTTCTGAATTAATCAGATCGGAGAAAGACTTACACAACACAGAGCCATTTGAAAAAGAAAACGACAACATAAAGAATACCGACAACCTGTCGCACGACAACATACAATATGTAATAAAGGAAGTCCCCTCACATAAAGAAAAAAACCGATGGAAGTTAATCGCACTTATGCTTTTTATTCTCATATTAATGGGACTAAGCTATTTTGCCGGATATTTCCGCGTTTTCTGTCCTTGCGAACTCATATCCTCACCAACAGTCACACAAAAAAGAACCACACCATCTGTCGCAAAAAAATCGGTACAAGACATCAGTACAACTAAAAACCTCCCACAGAAAGACACGGCATTCACCGAAAATACAGTGGTCGGCACAAACATCAAAAAAGATACCATAACTACCACAAAACATCCTGCTCCTCAAAAAGAAAGCAATAAAAAGGAAACACCGGTAAAAGTTTATGTTGTTGCAAAAGGAGATAATATCTACAGTATTGCAAAAAAAACATATGGCCATAAAAGTTATGCGACTTATATCATTAAATACAACAACCTTAAAGACCCGGACAATATCATCATAGGAAGTACATTAAAACTGCCGGATTTAAGTTCCGACAAAGAATAACTTCATCCTGTCATTCTTCTCTGAAATCAATTACTTCTCTGTTCCGGATTTTTACAGGATGAAAAAGATAAGATGGTGCCCGATGTTTTCATTTGTAAAACATCGGGCACCATCTTAATAAATACAAGAATCCTCTTAACAATTAACTTACTCGATAAACCGACCGGAACTATATCTATAGCTAATAATAATTGACTATATTTGCCATTAGAAAACGAATCTTCATTAAGATGAAAGGGAATCTGACTGTATATAAAGCCTCTGCCGGCTCAGGAAAAACATTTACACTCACTGCTGAATATATTGCCTTGCTGCTGGGTGACGAGAATCCGGCACACCGCCATATTCTGGCTGTTACATTCACCAACAAGGCTACGGCAGAGATGAAAGAGCGTATTATCAGCGAGCTCTGCGCGATGAAAAACACAGTAAAGACTTCTTCTTCAGCTTTCACTCAAGCAGTACAGGAACGTTTGCCAGGCCTAAGCATCACTGAACTACGAAAAAGAGCCGCTACCGCTCTCTACAACATTCTGCATGATTATGATAATTTCCGCGTAGAAACGATAGACGCTTTTTTCCAATCCCTTCTAGGTACTTTGGCGCATGATTTAGGTTTATCTGCCGGACTAAAGGTCGACATCAATGACAAGGAAGTCATCAATACCGCCGTTGACAACCTGCTGGCTGCTCTTGAAGAACGGCCGAAAGTTCGAATGTGGGTACTTGATTATATCAGACAAAGGATAGATGACAACAAGCGCTGGGACATCAGCCGCGAAGTTAAAGGACTGGCTTACAATCTGACCAAGGAAGCCTTCATGAAATGTGAGGACAAACTAATTCCTATATTAAACTCAGAAAAAGAACTCCGTGACTACCGCCAAAAACTGAAAGAACTATCAGACGATATTGCCAGCCATCTTAGCAAAGCTGCAGAAACCCTTGACGGAGCGATAAGGAATATCGCTGGCGAATATAATACTTTTTCTTATGGAAGTTCTTTAGAGAAATACATCCGCTATATCTGCCAAAATCCGCCTGGCGAATCCCCAAAATCCAACATTGAGAAAAAAATGGCTGATAGTGCTAACTGGTTACGGGCTGCCGACCGCAAACGCACCGATTTGATGACACAAGCAGAACATCTGCGCAACCTGCTCATCATTTTGGAGGACATCAGAAGAAAAGGGGCCGTTACGATGAATAGCTGCCAACTCAGTTTGCGCCATCTCAACCCATTACGTCTGTTAGCCGAAATAAGACGTGAAGTACAAGCGATTAACGCAGAAAACAATCGCTTCATGCTAGCGGCAACACCATTATTATTCAACCGCCTTGTCGGTAAAGATGATGCCTCTTTCGTCTTTGAAAAAGTTGGTACGCAGTTCCGTCATGTAATGATTGACGAATTTCAAGACACGTCAAATTTGCAGTGGAGTAATTTCAAGAATCTTATGATTGAAAACATTTCACAAGGGAACAGCTGCCTGCTTGTTGGTGATGTGAAACAAAGTATCTATAGATGGAGAGGAGGCGATTGGCACATATTGGCAGACATTGAAAAAGAATCCGCCCATAACACAGCGGAAATCCGTCACTTAGACACTAATTTCCGTTCTTCACGTTGCATCGTGGAATTTAACAACGCACTATTTCCCCATGCTGCCGCTTTACTCGATACCATAGGGGAAACCCGACAGATAAGCGAAATTTATGCAGATGTCCAACAATTATGCTGCGGAAAAGAAGGCGGAGAAGTGCGGGTATACCTGAACAATGCATTGAATAAAGACACAGAAATATCCGCTACCAATATTTCAGACGAGAGGAATAGTCAAGAAACAAAAACTCTGGCTGAAGAGATTGAGAGACTTCACGAAAAAGGAGTTGCCTATAAAGAAATGACAATCCTCGTACGCAAAAACAAAGAAGGTGTAAACCTGCTCCGCCTCTTCACTAAAGAGTTCCCTCATATCCCTCTTATTTCTGACGAAGCTTTCCTGCTGACAAGTTCTCCCGCCGTAGAAATACTGATCCATGCCTTGCGCTATCTTGCAGATGACAGCGATTCCATTTCATTGGCTTACACGGCCTCAACCTATTGCAACAAAATAGAAAACAAACAATTATCATGGAATGACATTTGCCTACAAGCAAAAGTATTGATACCACAAAAAATAGCCGGAAACCGTGAACATTTAAGATCTTTACCGCTATACGAACTTTGCGAAACGCTCGTACAAGAACTAAAGCTTTCACAACTACACGGAGCCGCCCCCTACGTTTTCTGTTTCATGGACGCGGTTTTAGACTTCATCGACAACGGTGGAACAAGCATCGAGCAACTGCTCTCTTACTGGGAAGAAACACTCTACAAGAAAGCGATACCTTCAGGCGAAGTAGACGGTATCCGCGTATTGACCATCCATAAATCAAAAGGCCTGGCTTTTCACACAGTGTTTATTCCCCATTGTGACTGGATACTCGAAAAAGACCGTCCGGATGACTTGCTTTGGTGTCACCCTGATACAGCCCCCTACAAAACTCTCCCCCTTGTCCCCATTTCTGCCGGAAAAACCATGGAAGCATCGATTTATGCCGCAGATTACAAAGATGAACATCTCAACCGGCGCATAGAAAATCTCAACATGATGTATGTAGCTTTCACACGTGCCAAACAAAACTTATTAATATGGGGCATACCCAACAAAAAAGATACGGTATCCAACATGGCCGATGTTTTGCTAAAAAGCAATGCCACCTCCCTTGCTGAGGAAGTAACAGAAAAAACACCTCCAGCCCCCGACTGCCAAGAGAAAAAACAAGAAACATCTGCTGAAGAATCAGTCCTTTGTTCTTTCGAGGAGCAGGTCACTTTCCGTCAGTCCAACGAAGCACAAAACTTCATCAACGAAAATGCCGGAACTACAGACAGCACAGAGCAGTTGCAACAGCAATACATAGACCAAGGAAAACTGTTGCACAATCTCTTTGCCATGATACGCACCAAGGACGACATCAGCGAAGCCATTGCCCAACTCACGCTTAAAGGAGTTATTCCGCCTGAAACCAACGTCTCAAAAATGGAGTCATGGATAGAAAAACGCCTCAGCACGCCCCAAGCAGCACCATGGTTCGACGGTTCTTGGTTTATATTCAATGAGCGTTCCATCCTAAGCCGCGACACAAACGGCGTTCTTGCCGTTCATCGCCCCGACCGAGTTATGACACGTAACAATGAGACAATCGTAGTAGACTTTAAATTCGGAAAACGCCGCGACATTTACGTATCACAGGTCAGAAACTATTGCTGTCTGCTCAAACAAATGGGACATGACAACGTGAGAGGATACCTTTGGTTCGTTTACAGCGGAGAAATCGAAGAAGTCTATTCCTGAAAAAAACGCCCTTCCAATGACACCTTTCTTAAAACTCGTAGCCGATGACCTCCGGCTGAAAATGAATAATGACCTAAGTCGTGTGGCCATCATCTTTCCCAACAAACGAGCCAGTTTGTTCATGAATGAGTACCTGACTACTCCTTCCACAAACAAGGATACCGCCCCTATATGGTCTCCGATATACATGACCATCAGCGACTTTTTCCGTTCGCTATCATCTTTCAGAGTGGCCGATCCTATAGAAACGATCTGCCGTTTATATCAACATTATGTAGCATTAACTCACAGCCAGGAAACTCTGGATTTCTTCTACGGATGGGGAGAACGATTACTGGCCGATTTTGATGACGTTGACAAGAACATGGCCGATGCCCAACGATTGTTCCGCAACCTCAGAGAGATAAAAGAACTTGACAGTATAGAAACGCTCAACGAATCGCAGGAGAAGGTTCTACAGGATTTCTTTCAAGACTTCTCCTTAAAAGAAAACTCCCGAATCCGCACAAAGTTCCTTGAGTTGTGGAATGTCATGCATCCTCTTTATACAGCTCTGAATGAAAGTTTAGCGGCCGACAAGCTAGCTTATGAAGGGGCACTCTACCGTCAGGTCACTACCGGATTGACAGAAAACAGCATTTCACTTCCCAACCACATCACCCACTATGCCTTTGTAGGATTCAACGTTCTGAATAAAGTTGAAGAAACGCTCTTCGCCCATCTTCAGCAACAAGGCAAAGCCCTCTTTTATTGGGATTACGATGTATACTACACTGATTCGGAAAACGAACTTGAGGCCGGCACCTTCCTTAAGCGCAACATGGAGCGTTTTCCCGGAGAGCTGCCAACAGAGGTTTTCAATAATTTTCTTGCCAGGAAAGACATTGAATTCGTAGCCGCACCTACAGAAAACGCCGGCGCGCGCGCAGTAGCGCCATGGCTACAAAAACATCTCACGGCCGATGCCAAACGCACAGCTATCGTACTATGCAATGAAAAAATATTACTTCCGGTACTGCACTCCCTTCCCCCCATAGTCAAAGAAACCAATGTAACCAAAGGTTTTCCTCTTCACCACACAGCTGCGTTTACACTCATAAACAGCCTCCTACCGGAAAAGGACACCGAAACCGACATAAAAAAATGGCTTGAAAAAGCCCAAAAGGCGGTTAAAGAAGCAGCCATGACCATTCCTGATTCCGAAAATTCATTCAACGGCACTCTCATGGCTGAGGCTTATTTTCAGACCTTCACAATACTCAATCGTTTTACGCGGTTGGCAGACAGCGGACTTCTCAACATTACCGTCACTACCCTGTCACGCCTTGTACGGCAAGTCATGCGCCAAACAGCCATTCCCTTCCACGGAGAGCCTGTCGTAGGTCTGCAAATTATGGGAATGCTCGAAACACGCGTACTTGACTTCGAGAATATTCTCATGCTATCGGTCAACGAAGGCTATCTGCCGGAAAAAAACACCGAAAACTCTTTCATCCCCTATAAATTACGTTGTGAGTTCGGCCTCACCACCTCATTACACAAAACAGCGGTCTACGCCTATTATTTTTACCGTCTCCTCCAACGCGCCAGCCACGTTCGCCTGATTTACAATAATTCCACCGACAACCGGGGGACAGGGGAAATGTCGCGTTTCATGACACAAATACTCATTGAAAGCGGACTTCCCATACGTTCCGTCGTACTTTCAGCCAAACCGTACATCGCCCCCGCGACAAGTACGGTCATAGAAAAACCCGCAGACTTGTCGCAAAAGATAACGGCCATTTCTCCATCGGCCATCAACACCTACCTGCGTTGTCCCCTGCAATTCTATTATCGCTACGTGGCCAAACTGCGGCGCGAGCAACCCGCCACGGCCGCTTTGGCACCCAACACTTTCGGCACAATATTCCACAAAGCGGCCGAACTTCTCTATAAGGAAAAACTCACCAGCCGCAACGGATTGATAACGGCCGACATGCTAACCCCTCTTCTGGAGAAAGACGGCAACGTGACACTGCTGGAATACGTACGCCGCGCCTTTGCCGAAGAAGGAGAGACGCCCGATGTCGTTGTTGAAGAAGTCGTTAAAAGCTACTTGAAAAACCTCCTGCGGCACGACATGCACATAACGCCCTTCGAAGTAAAAGCCACGGAAATGCCGACCGAAATGCCTATCACCGTCAGCCACTGCGGAAAACCGCTCACCATCACATTGCGCGGCAACATCGACCGGCTTGACATAGTCAACATAGAAGGGCTGACGCATCTGAGGATTGTGGACTACAAAACCGGTGGGAAACCGGAAGAAGCAGCCGACATGGAACAGCTCTTCACTCCTTCGGAAAAGCACCCGCACTACATCTTGCAGACATTCCTCTACGCACTGACCATGACCGGCAAGACGAAACACCCCATAGCACCTTCGCTTTTCTTTGTGAATCAGGCAGCCGACAAAAGTTATTCACCTTACCTGAAACTGGCCAAAGAGGACATGCTCAACTTCCAGACGATAGCAGAAGACTTCAAGGAACATTTGGAAAAACTGATTGCTGAAATTCTGGATCCCGCACAGCCTTTCACAGCCACCCCTACCATAAAGTTCTGCGAAACATGCGACTTTTACGCCTTATGCAAGAAATAAACATCCGTAACCAATAAAACAGGCCCATGACCATCAACGTTTCTGAATTATTCAGACAAATCTGCCCGCAATTTACCGGAGCTGCCATAACAGCTGCCGTAACCAACAGTCCCACGGAACAGGCGCTGTGGGACATGATTGAAGCCGAAGCCGAAACACTAAGAGAAACATACACGACTGAAACGCTCAAAATGCGTTCGGGAATCTCCGCCACACGGGCGGCCTATAAAGCAGCAGGCAAAGACCCGAGCCGCTACCGGCCGGCCTGCGAACAACTGGTGCGACGCATCTTGCAGGGAAAGCAGTTAAACAGCATCGACACCCTTGTAGACATCGGCAATCTCATATCCATCCGCAGCGGATACTCCACCGCCGTAATTGATGCCGGACATTTGGCCACAACTGACATTACGCTGGATTTCGGACAAAAGGATGAGCCCTACGAAGGCATAGGCCGGGGACTGCTGAACATAGAACACCTGCCGGCTTACCGCGACGGAATCGGAGCATTCGCCACCCCTACCAGCGACAGCCGGCGCACCATGACAAGCCCCGATACGCGAAAACTGCTCTTCATTATCAACGGATATGACGGCAACCGGTTCAACGTAGAAAAAGCTGTGGCTCATACCCAGGCATTGCTGCAACGTTTCGCCGCAGCCGTCATCGACCAGACCATCTGGTATTAATCTTTCAACATCTGCCGTTTTTTCAGGTTCACCGGCCGAAACGACATTAACATTTTTAACCTTCTGTTACATTTCGGAATAGCTTTTGCGTCACAAAACAATATGCCGGAAGAGTAAGAATAGGGGTAGGATGAAAAAGGTTACCTGGAATTTTTACGGCAATACTTAGAATTTAAAATGCAATACGGACTTTTTCACCGGTTGCGCACCCGGTTTTTCGCCGGTTTAGTGGCTAAAAAACAAGAAAAAGAGGATAATCTCTTCCGACTACCCTCTTCGCCAGTGCAAATATACAACATTTTCCGTCCGAAAGCAAATAGTGTTAAAATACCCAGTTGCCACTTTTCTCCTGTCCGAGGCAACCTTGACCGAATTATCCAAGCGCGACCTGACCGGCGCACTTTTCGCCCCACAAATAAAAGTTTCACACCATGAGCAATATTCCCCAACTTAAAGATATCGTTTTACGCGACACGCCATTTGCGGAACTAATGAACAAGCGCATATACAACGTGTTGCTGATAGCCACAAAATACGACGCCTTCATGCTTGAAGACGACGGACGCGTGGACGAACAGGTATTCAATGAATACACGGCACTTTCGCTACGTTATCCGCCACGTTTCACGCAGGTCACCACCAAGCAGGAAGCCCTCAACGAACTGGCCGACCGCAATTTCGAGCTAATCATAGTCATGCCCAACATGGACAACCACGACATTTTTGCCGATGCCAAAGACATCAAACGGCAATATCCCGCCATACCCATCGTTGTGCTGACGCCATTTTCCAAAGAAGTGAGCCGCCGCGTGGCCAGCGAGGACCTTACAGGCATAGACTACATATTCTCATGGTTGGGCAATGCCGAATTGCTGCTTGCCATTATCAAACTGATAGAAGACAAATGGAACGCCCCAGATGACGCGGCCTCGGTGGGAGTACAAATAATCCTTCTGGTAGAGGACTCGGTACGTTTTTACTCATCGGCCCTCCCCCATCTCTACCGCGTTGTGTTGGAGCAAAGTCGGGAATTCTCCAAAGAAGCCCTCAACGACCACTTGAAAACCCTCCGCATGCGCGGCCGTCCCAAAGTCATGCTGGCGCGAACTTATGAAGAAGCCATAGACATTTACACAACCTACCGCGAAAACATCCTCGGCGTGGTGTCGGACATGAGCTTCATGCGCAACGGTGTCAAAGATGGACTGGCCGGGTATGCTTTCGGCAAACACATCAAAAAGCTCGATCCGCAGGTACCTCTCATACTGGAGTCAAGCGAAACGGCTAATGCCGGATATGCTGAAGAACTGCACGCGTCTTTCATCAGTAAAAATTCCAAAAGCTACCCGCAAGACTTGCGGCGGCAAATCATGGCCCATTTCGGTTTCGGCGACTTCATCATAGTGAATCCTGCCACAGGACAGGAAATCATGCGCATAAAAGACCTGAAGGACTTACAGCGGAAACTCCCGCTCATACCCGACGACTCCCTACGCCACCATTTGGCACACAATCACTTTTCACGCTTTTTCTTCTCACGGGCCATGTTTCCACCAGCCGTTATCCTGAAAAAAGTGGATGTGAAGGAATATTGCAACATGGTTCAGGCACGCCAACTCATCAGCGACCTGATTGTAGGCTACCGCAAAATGAAAAATGAAGGCGTCGTGGCCAACTATCAGAAAGAGCGCTTCGACCAGTACAGCAATTTCGCACGCATCGGCAACGGCTCGCTAGGAGGAAAGGGACGCGGCCTGGCTTTCATGGGCACCATGGTGAAGCGCTATCCCAAACTTGAACATGCGAACTGCACCGTAAATATTCCCAAAACCGTAGTCATAAGTACCGACGTGTTCGATGAATTTATGGAAAGCAACAACCTCTACCCGCTGGCCTTGAAAGACGCCCCCGACGAAGAGATCCTTGCAGCCTTCGAAGCCGCGAATCTGCCATCACAACTACTGGATGATCTCATGGCGCTCTTCGAAGTGGTACACGGTCCCATCGCCGTGCGCTCTTCCAGCCTGCTGGAAGACTCCCACTACCAGCCATTCGCAGGGGTATACAAAACATACATGATCCCCAAGGTCAGCGAAAAGAAGGAAATGCTGCGACTCTTGCGCTCAGCCATCAAGGCGGTCTACGCTTCGGTCTTCTACAGCGACAGCAAAGCCTACCTCACCGCCACACAGAACCTGATTGACCAGGAAAAGATGGCCATAGTCCTGCAAGAGGTTGTTGGCTCGGTGCATGTGACCCCAGAAGGCAAAGAACTGTTTTATCCGACGCTTTCAGGAGTAGCGCGCTCTCTCAATTTTTACCCGCTCGATGACGAACAACCGACAGATGGTACCTGTAATCTGGCTTTCGGGCTAGGGAAATATATCGTAGACGGCGGACAAGCCTTGCGTTTCTCCCCCTGCCATCCCCATCATATCCTGCAACTCTCCACAACCGACATGGCTCTGAGGGAGACACAACGCCATTTCTATGCACTGGATCTCACCAATACGGTTGAAAACTTCCAGGTAGACGATGCGTTTAATCTTCAGAAAGTACCTTTCAGTAATGCACCGGTCATCGACGATACCATGCGTTATGTAGCCTCTACCTTTGATCCTTATGATCAGGCAATACGCGACGGATATTACTCCACCGGACGGCCGCTGGTCACTTTCGCGGGCATTTTGCAGCACGATGCTTTCCCGTTGGCCGAAACAGTCAACCGCCTGCTGCGGATAGGCAAGGCGGAAATGGGCCGTCCCGTGGAAATTGAATTCGCCATGGACATCAACAACCATCACGCCAACTTCTACCTGCTGCAAATACGCCCGATTGTCGACAGCAAAGCGTCTGTCACCCTCGACCTTACCGCCATAAATCCCGCCGATGCACTCATCACTACGCCACACGCTCTGGGAAATGGCATTATCAGCGATGTAAGCGATATCATCTATGTTAAAACAACCGACTATAATCCGGCTAACAATCCGATCATAGCCCGTGAAGTGGAAAAACTAAACAAAAAAATGCTTGAGACAGAATCGGGTTACCTACTCATTGGGCCGGGAAGATGGGGAAGCAGCGACCCCTGGCTGGGTATACCCGTTAAATGGCCGCATATAAGCGCCGCACGTCTAATCGTTGAAAGCGGACTAAGCCACTACCGTGTAGATCCGAGCCAAGGCACACATTTTTTTCAGAATCTGACTTCATTCGGAGTGGGATATTTTACCATTAACCCCTATATCAATGACGGAACTTTGGACGAAGCCTGGCTTGACGACCTTCCGGCCGTATATGAAACGGAATATTTACGCCATGTACGTACTCCCCATCCCCTGAATATCCAAATGGACGGAAGACACTCCATGGGGGTTGTATTAAAACGGTGACCTGTTTGAAAACAGACAGAGATTAACTAAAAATATTCGGGCAAGTCTGCGTGAACTTGCCCGAATATTTCATTCTTATTTCAGAGTACCGGTATTTCTACTAAACGACTCCTTGCGCCATCATGGCACGTGCCACTTTCATGAAACCGGCAATGTTTGCCCCTTTCACGTAATTGACATACCCATCGTCCGCCTTACCGTATTTGAGGCACTGTGCATGGATGTCGCTCATGATTTGGTGCAAACGTTTGTTCACTTCTTCGGTTCCCCAGGAGAGGTGCATGGCATTCTGCGTCATTTCCAATCCCGATGTAGCCACACCGCCGGCATTCACTGCCTTGCCTGGTGCAAAAACGGTTTTGTGGGCAATGAAACATTCCGCGGCCTCGGCCGTGCATCCCATATTGCTCACTTCGGCTACGAATCGGACACCATTGCTTATCAACACTTTGGCATCCTCCTCGTCCAGTTCGTTCTGTGTAGCGCACGGTAAGGCGATATCGACCTTCTGCTCCCACGGTTTGCGACCGGCAAAGAAAGTTGCCTCCGGATAACGTTCAGCATAAGGCGCCACGATGTCCTCGCCCGAAAGACGCAAATCCAGCATATAATCAATCTTTTCGCCGCTCACGCCATCAGGATCATATATATAACCGTCAGGACCACTCAAAGTCACTACTTTAGCACCCAGTTCCGTGGCTTTTTTAACAGCTCCCCAAGCCACATTGCCAAATCCCGAAACTGAGACAGTTTTGCCACTCAGTTCTTCACCGTGCATAGCAAGCATCTCTTTTACAAAATAAAGTGCACCATATCCTGTAGCTTCAGGACGGAGAATGGAACCGCCAAACTCAAGTCCTTTTCCGGTGAAAGTTCCGGTGTGCTCACGGGCCAGTTTTTTATACATACCGAACAAATAGCCCACCTCGCGACCACCTACGCCGATATCACCGGCCGGCACATCCAAATCAGGACCTACATGACGCCACAACTCCAGCATGAAAGCCTGACAGAAGCGCATAATTTCGCGTTCACTGCGTCCCTTAGGCGAAAAATCAGATCCGCCCTTCGCGCCGCCCATCGGCAGCGTAGTCAGAGCATTCTTAAAAGTCTGCTCGAATCCTAAAAACTTCAGGATACTCAGGTTAACCGAGGGATGGAAACGAAGGCCACCCTTGTAAGGACCGATAGCGTTGTTGAACTGCACGCGATAGCCCAAATTGACATGGACCTTTCCCTTATCATCGGTCCAAGGCACGCGGAACGTAATGATACGGTCCGGCTCTACCAGCCGTTCTATAAGACTGACACTCTCAAATTCGGGATGGGCGTTGTACACCTCTTCCACACTTTGCAAAACCTCATGAACGGCCTGCAAATACTCCTTTTCACCTTGATGTTTTGCCTCAAGAGCCTGCATTATCTGTTCGGTTCTCATAGTCTTTAATTTTTATACTGTTAATTGATGGTTTGTAACCATGTTTTATCAGAAGACCGGCTAGGTCTTTCATGTGACAAATGTAAGCCTTTACATCGGAATCACCAAACGGATTCCCCCTCTTTTTCTATTTTTCTCCTTAAAAACATATTCCTTACTTTCAAAATGTCAGCAAAGGCCGCAAGCTGAATCCGGAACTTGGAAATCGTTTCCTGTATCTTTCCAACTCAATTGCGCCACTCCGCCAACACCATCAAAAAAGCTTACAGTTCGGAACTCTCAACATCAGATCCATGATTTTAACACTATTTGCTTTCGGGCGGAAAATGTTGTATATTTGCACTGGCGAAGAGGGTAGTCGGGAGAGATTATCCTCTTTTTCTTGTTTTTTAGCCACTAAACCGGCGAAAAATCGGGGGCGCAACCGGTGAAAAAGTCCGTATTGCATTTTAAATTCCAAGTATTGCCATAAAAATTCCAAGTAACCTTTTTCATCCTACCCCTATTCTTACTCTTCCTGAATATTGTTTTGTGACGCAAAAGCTACTCCGAAATGTGACGGAAAGTTAAAAATGTTAATGAGGCGACCACAAAACACATACCCCTTAGCACTTCACGGAATCGGAAAATAACGAAAAAGCTCAACAGCCCTCTTATAAAATGCACAAAACCATTTTCCCCTATTAAAAAAATAATGTAACTTTGCAGAGCAAAATAATAGAAAATTAGTGCTTTAAGAGCTATCGCCTGAAATTTAAAGAAGCCCCAAACGGCCTCACCCTATACGTTCATCAGGCAAAGTCCCTGACAAAGTACTTACAATTAACCGTTTATACAATCAAAATGGCTTTTTTACCAACCATATTCAAACGAAAACAGGCAGAGAAAAAAGACGGCTGGCGCGTTGGCGGCATGGAGGACTTCATGACGCTGATTCGCGTTTACTATCAAGCAGTCATGGCAGCAAATTTGGGTATTAGCAACTTGGCGGCCCTACCTGACTTGCGCGTTTTCAAGCAGACATTACATGTGCCCACCGTCAACAACAAGCTAGGGGTTGGCGAACGAAACCGCTGCAAGAAAATGCTTACCGACATCTACGGCATTTCTGATGGCTTTTTCAAGGAGATAGACCAGAGCATCAAACGTAACTGTAGAAATATCAACAACATACAAAGCTATCTGTTCACTTTTCAAGGATTTTCTCAAGATCTGATGATGCTTATGGGCAACCTGATGAAGTGGAAATTCCGCATGCCGGGTTTCATGAAAGGCGCTCTCCGCACAATGACTGAAAAAACCGTTAACGATATTCTGACAAAAGACAACTGGAAAAAAGAAGATGTGCGTCGGGCCAGCATAGGTATCCGTCAATATCAGAACAAATTGGGTTACAGCGCGTCTTGGATGTCGGAATACGTTTACAACATCATTGTTTTGGCAAAAAAAGAGCCTAAACCGAAAGACGTTCCCGAAAAATAAAATAAGACCGGTAAACGCGGGAGATTCAATACATAGCGGCGATTTCATCCGGCTCTAACAAGGCTTCCCCTCTAAGCCCCGTACAGTTTCACCAATCGGCATAATCCGTGTATTCTTATGAATAAGGAAGAAGAAATAGCTTTACAACTGCTGCAAACCAAAGTCAGGCAACTGATTTTGAGACACGGCGAACTGAAGCGCGAAACCGTGCGGCTGGAAAACCTGTTATCGGACAAGGAGGCACAAATAGCCGAATTAAAAGAGCAAAACGCACAAATAAAACACGACTACGACACTTTGAAAACAGCAAGGGTGATTACATTGGCAAACAATGATGTGAAAGAAACCACTAACCGTTTGAACCGACTCATCAAAGAAGTAGACAAATGTATCGCTCTGCTAAACATATAGTCGGCTACGAAAAAGAGAAAAACTTATTCCGAAACCTATCACCGCTCAAACATTCCAGCTACCACTCCTTATATAATGGTCAAAAGGAAACCTAACAACACACAATGTCTGAAGTCAACGACAAACTCAACATACAATTGATGATAGGCAACCAAATGCACCCTATCACCATTCGTCGCGAACAGGAGGAAATATTCCGCAAGGCAGCCAAACAGATTAATGAAAAACTGGGACGTTATCAGCAGGCATATCCTAACCGCGGCTATGAGACATACATGTCGATAGCACTGCTCGACTTTGCCGTATATGCCCTGCAGGCCGAAAACGACAACTCCACTGTCCCCTATGACAAAACGGTCAGAGAACTGACACAGGAAATAGAAACGGCATTGGAAGATTCATCGGCTCCGAATGCATTATGACGAACAGCCCCCGAAAAATAAAAAACAAAAATCAAAAAAACGGCACCTATCAACGCCGGTAAACATAAAAGAAACGTTCAACTCAAACAAACACAGTATACAACATGGAAATATTATGGATCATAGCCGGTCTCTTCGTAGGAGGCGCCATAGGCTTTGGATTTTTCAGATACGTTCTAAAGAACAAGTACAATAAAGCTCTTGAGGAAGCAGCCAAAGAGGCAGATGTCATCAAAGAGAAAAAACTCTTGGAAGTTAAAGAGAAATTCCTCAACAAAAAAGCTGAACTTGAAAAAGAAGTACAACAAAGAAACCAAAAAATACTACAAGCTGAAAATAAGCTCAAACAGCGTGAATTAAGCCTGAATCAAAAACAAGATGACTTGGGCAAACGCAAAACAGAACTGGAAAACACGCAAAACCGTCTGAACAATCAGGCCCAACTTCTGAATAAGCGTGAGGAAGAACTCGACCGCATGCAGATGCAAGAACGCGAAAAACTGGAAGAGCTGAGTGGCTTGTCAGCAGAAGAAGCTAAGAACCGATTGGTGGAATCGCTCAAAGACGAAGCGCGTACAGATGCACAGTCTTACATCAACGACATCATGGATGACGCCAAGATGACAGCCAACAAAGAGGCTAAACGTATCGTCATACAAACCATACAGCGCGTAGCTACCGAAACCGCCATAGAAAACAGTGTCACTGTTTTCCACATTGACAATGATGAGGTGAAAGGACGCATCATCGGGCGAGAAGGCCGTAATATCCGGGCCCTTGAAGCTGCCACCGGCGTTGAAATCGTTGTAGACGACACGCCTGAGGCTATCGTCATCTCAGCCTTCGATCCCGTACGCCGGGAAATATGCCGTCTGGCCCTCCATCAACTTATCGTAGACGGCCGCATACACCCCGCACGCATTGAGGAAGTTGTAACAAAAGTAAAAAAACAGGTGGAAGACGAAATCATTGAAACGGGAAAACGCACAGCAATAGACCTCGGCATCCACGGCTTGCATCCTGAACTCATCCGCATCGTCGGAAAAATGAAATACCGCTCTTCTTACGGCCAAAACCTCTTACAGCACGCCCGCGAAACAGCCAATCTGTGCTCTGTCATGGCGGCCGAACTCGGTCTGAATCCCAAGAAAGCCAAACGTGCCGGCCTTCTGCACGATATAGGTAAAGTACCTGACGAGGAAAGCGAATTGCCACACGCGCTTTATGGTGCCAAACTGGCAGAAAAATACAAAGAAAAACCAGAAATATGCAATGCAATCGGTGCACACCACGATGAAGTTGAAATGACATCACTTCTAGCTCCGATAGTCCAGGTCTGCGATGCCATCAGTGGAGCCCGCCCAGGCGCGCGGCGTGAAATTGTAGAAGCCTATATCAAACGTCTGAACGATTTGGAAAACATAGCAATGAGCTATCCGGGCGTTACAAAAACTTATGCCATACAAGCCGGCCGCGAACTACGTGTTATCGTTGGTGCCGATAAGATAGATGACAAACAGACTGAGAATCTCAGCGGGGAAATAGCCAAACGTATCCAGGATGAAATGACTTACCCTGGACAAGTCAAGATTACAGTCATACGTGAGACACGTGCCGTCAGCTATGCAAAATAAAATCTCGCCAGTCTTGTGACAATCTCAAAAAACATTCCGAGAAAGACAGAATACACCAGTATAAATCGTATTTCAGAATAGAATAAAGAACATTTAGAAAAGTACAGCAGCCCGTTCTTGAGCCATCAGGAACCTCACAATATCTGAACTTCAACTTGGGTTTAATATGCGTCAACTAAAAATTAACAAAAGTATTACCAACCGCTCCAGCGCGGCCTTAGACAAATATCTGGTAGAAATCGGCCGTGAAGAACTGATATCTACGGATGAAGAAGTAGAATTGGCCCAACGTATCCATCGCGGTGACCGTGAAGCACTTGAACGACTGACACGCGCCAATCTTCGTTTTGTAGTCAGCGTAGCCAAACAATATCAGAATCAAGGACTTGCCCTTAACGACCTTATTGACGAAGGTAATCTGGGACTCATAAAAGCGGCACAAAAATTTGATGAGACACGTGGATTTAAGTTTATCAGCTATGCCGTTTGGTGGATACGTCAAAGCATTTTGCAGGCCATATCTGAACAAAGCCGCATTGTACGCATGCCTCTCAACCAAGTAGGTTTCCAAAGCAAACTTACCAAAGCCATCGTCAACTTTGAGCAGGAATTCGAACGCCGCCCCTCCGTGCAGGAATTGGCAGACATACTTGACACAGACGTAAGCAAAGTACAGGAGGCTTTAGGAACCAATGGCAAAAAAGTTTCAGTCGATGCACCTTTTCAGGATGATGACTCAAACAGTCTGATTGATATCATGACGGACGAATCGGCCCCTGGAACAGACAATACCATGGAAAAGGAATCATTGTCTTCCGACTTAGAGGCTGCCTTGTCTACCCTTTCCGAGCGTGAACGTCAAGTTCTGAAGATGTTGTTTGGGATAGGCCGCAATGAGATGACAGCAGAAGAAGTTGCCAACAACCTTAATCTTACGAGAGAACGCGTAAGACAAATCAAGGAACGTGCCCTCCGCAGATTAAGAGAGGCGGACAATATTAACATACTGACAAAATATCTCGGATAAAAGTGAAAAATAAATGTGGAATGTGCAAAATAAAATGTTTTAAAAGACTAAAACTGCACATTTCACATTTATTTTCTGATTTGCCGGTCAGTTTTTACACAACATTACGTAAAAAAACAAATCACCCACCATGGACAGTAAACAGAGATATATGATGCGCGGCGTTTCGGCCATGAAAGAAGATGTGCACAACGCCATTAAAAATATCGACAAAGGTTTATTTCCGAAAGCCTTCTGCAAGATCATCCCCGACATTCTCGGTGGCGATCCGGAATACTGCAACATCATGCACGCCGACGGCGCAGGTACAAAATCCAGCCTGGCCTATTTATACTGGAAGGAGACCGGCGACTTGTCGGTATGGAAGGGTATTGCCCAAGACGCATTGATCATGAATACTGATGACCTGCTATGCGTGGGCGCAGTTGATAACATTTTAGTGAGTTCTACCATTGGCCGGAATAAGATGCTTATTCCCGGTGAGGTGATTTCCGCCATTATCAACGGTACAGACGAGCTTCTTGCCAAAATGCGCGAAATGGGAGTTGGCATTTATGCTACCGGCGGCGAAACGGCAGATGTTGGCGATCTGGTACGCACCATTATTGTAGACTCGACCGTAACATGCCGCATGAAACGTTCAGAAGTCATTGACAATGCCAATATTATCCCTGGAGATGTTATTGTGGGATTGGCCTCTTTCGGACAGGCGTCTTATGAGGAATCATATAACGGTGGAATGGGATCTAACGGACTCACGTCCGCCCGCCATGATGTTTTCGCCAAATATTTGGCTGGGAAATATCCTGAAAGCTATGACCGTGCCGTGCCTGAAGAACTGGTGTATAGCGGTGGCTATCAGTTAACAGACAGCGTTGAAGGCTCTCCCGTTGATGCCGGAAAACTTGTACTTTCCCCTACCCGCACCTATGCGCCTGTCATTAAAAAAATACTTGACGAAATGCGCCCGAACATTCACGGCATGGTTCATTGTACAGGTGGAGCACAGACTAAAGTACTTCATTTTGTCAATGACAACTGTCATGTAGTCAAGGACAACATGTTCCCAGTCCCTCCCCTATTCCGTATCATAGCTCAGGAAAGCGGCACCGACTGGGCCGAAATGTATAAGGTTTTCAACATGGGACACCGCATGGAGATATACGTATCGCCGGAAAATGCACAACAAATCATCGACATCAGCAAGAGTTTCAACATTGACGCACAAATAATAGGACACATAGAAGAAGGCTCGCGTTCACTGACCATTAAGAGCGAGTTTGGTGAATTCAACTATTAACACACGCCTGTACCTCTTAAATATTTATCAAAAGAAAAATAATATCTGTCCCAATATGCCATGTATTGGGACAAATATTTTATTAAACAGACAAGACCATGCCGGAAAATTCCAATACCCTGCTTGACAAACTGAACACACTGAAATCACGATACGAAGAGGTGAAAACACTCATCACCGACCCCGAAGTGATAGCCAACCAACAGCGCTACGTCAAACTGACCAAGGAATACAAAGAGCTTGAAGATCTCATGACCGTTCGACAGGAATATGCCGCACTGACGGCCAACCTCTCGGAAAGCAAGCACATCCTCATGACAGAAAACGATGCCGAGCTCAAAGATTTGGCCCGTGAAGAAATAACCGAATGCGAAGCAAGACTGCCACAGTTAGAAGAAGAGATTAAGCTGCTGCTCCTTCCCAAAGATCCCGAAGATGCTAAAAACGCCATCCTAGAGATAAGAGGAGGTACAGGAGGAGATGAAGCCGCATTGTTTGCCGGTGATTTATTCCGCATGTACGTCAAATATTGTGAAACAAAAGGCTGGAAAATAGAAGTGTCAAACGCCAACGAAGGCGCAGCAGGCGGTTTCAAGGAAATCGTTTGCTCTGTAACGGGCAATAATGTTTACGGTACCCTTAAATATGAAAGTGGAGTACACCGCGTACAGCGTGTTCCGGCCACAGAAACTCAGGGACGCGTGCACACATCGGCAGCAACAGTAGCCGTTCTCCCTGAAGCTGAAGCCTTTGACGTTGTCATCAACGAAGGCGAAATAAAATGGGACACCTTCCGTTCCAGCGGTGCAGGAGGACAGAACGTCAACAAAGTGGAATCAGGCGTTCGCCTGCGCTACAACTGGAAAAATCCCAATACAGGCGAAACAGAGGAAATTCTCATTGAATGCACCGAAACACGCGACCAGCCCAAAAACAAAGAACGTGCGCTGGCCCGGCTACGCACATTTATCTATGACCGCGAGCATCAGAAATACGTAGACGACATAGCCTCCCGCCGCAAATCACTGGTTTCAACCGGTGACCGTTCGGCCAAAATCAGAACCTACAACTATCCACAGGGACGCATCACCGATTACCGCATCAATTATACCATATACAATCTGGCCGCATTCATGGATGGCAATATCCAGGACTGCATAGATCATCTCATTGTTGCGGAAAACACAGCACGAATGGAAGCCGCAGAATTGGAATAAGCCGCCGCATCTGCAACCGCCAATATGAACGAGGCCCCTTGTACCTCCCCAACCCACTTTTCTTACAACAACAGAACGCTGTCCGAAATTATGATGCCCGGACGGCGTTTTATGTTAAAAAACAAAAAAATACAGGAAAAACAATCCCGCCTGAAGAATTAACATATTTAACTTTTAAGATCAACAAATAGTGGTCAATCGCAATACAATGCGACTGCAAAAAGAATGTAATAAGGATATTTTTTACAGGAATACTTCAAATTTTTATTCCAATACTTACAAAAAAAGCTGTTTCTTCCTCATCAAAACACAAAAAAAGCCAGCTTTTTGAGGCTGGCTCATTTCCATTGGCAAAGATACGACATAAATGATCTGAAAGCAAGAAATGTTAAATTCAACAATACAAAAGCATTTGTTTATTTAGGTTAAAATACCCCCTGTGTTCCTTAAAAGAAAAAATCAGGTGCCGCATTACAAACCAACAACTCAGTATCTGATCATACGCAGACTATATCTGGAATTATAATAATAATCCTTGCAGTCCAATACAGCATAACCATCGTCCATCTGCACAATTCGGGCAGAAAGGTCATCAATGCCGTCAAAATCAAAGTCAACCAACACACGACCTTTGAACAAAGTCCAATTGCCATATTCTACCGATCCATCGCGACCGCGCATTTCAAAACCGCCGTCAAAGGCAAAATACATCACATCACCATAGCGATACGGACAATAGCCATAATCCTGCCTAACCTCAACAACACGCCAACTTCCCTCAATAGTATCTCTATACCAAAAATCATCAGCCTCACACGAAGACAAACTAACTGTTGCAACCAACAGCACTAATAACATTTTTAAAGAGGTAACAGTTTTTCTCATTGATCTATTCATTACATTAATAACTCTATGTCACAAAGATAACGAAATATCATTTACCATGTAACACTCAAAATTCTTTTTTTTTGCAGCAAATATAACAATTTAACATCAACCCTCACAGAAAATTTCATGACAACAATTGTCCCTACCCCACAAGAAAAACCGATTTCTCTTCTTAGGAAAATAAAAAAACACCAGAAATATCATTTTTTTATCCAAAAAATTTGGAATGTAAGAAAAAAGCCGTATCTTTGCACCGCGTTTGAGAGAAAGCGCTACACAACGCGGAAATAGCTCAGTTGGTAGAGCACAACCTTGCCAAGGTTGGGGTCGCGAGTT